>NZ_NFIY01000019.1:0-52948 GCF_002163455.1 Megasphaera sp. An286
CAGCATGTGTTGTTATATATAAACCATGAGCTGAAAGTTCTCAAATTCGCTTTCAGCTTACCAAGTATCATAGAAGATCTATGTTTACAGAGATTTTTTCACAGGCTCAAGACGGGCTGCTTTATCTAGAAGAGAGGGATATAATTCCTGACCGCCGAATGTTTGAAACGGCGTGCTGACAGCAGATTCTAATAGTCCCATGTCATGAATGCCTTTATCCATGACAAAGTTTTTTTCCATTTGTTTATGAAAAGCCAATACATCGTCTAGAATGATTGCGATTGTATCTTTTTCAGTACTCATTTGTTTTCCAAATCCTTATATGCTTGGTAATTCCGCTGCATCATCAGTTCAGATGCCTTGCGGATTTTTTCTTTAATTTCCTGGCTGGTCTGGCTAGTAAGTATTTTCTTTTCTTGTTTAGTTTGTTGTACATTCATCATAATGCTCCTCGTTTTACTGTACTTTCACTGATTTCGAATAGTTTATTAAATTCAGAACGCTCCATTGAAACCTTCTTTTAGCATATTATTTGAAACCTTCTTTTAGCATATTATAATGTCATATTACAATAAATTTGTACATAATGGAAGAGAATAATGAAGAAGATAACTTGCATATCATGGGTAATTAGCGGTTGACGTCGTGGTATCTTATAGATAAGAAACCTTGTGTATTATGCAAGAAAAAGAAGCGAGAATTTGGAAAAATGATGGTTGAAAGAGGAATATTCAAGAACAAAATGCTGACGCTGATGGCTGGTTCCATAGATTTTGTCATGGCGTTCCCCTAAGGGTATGGTATAATATCAAGTAATATAGGCCTAGTTGCGATAATGGTATGTGTACGGCGAAGGAACGGGGAGATGAGAGACATGAAAGCCTTATCGCTGCATCCGTATTATGCGACACTGATTGCTGCAGGCGAAAAGCATATTGAATATCGGTCATGGAGTACACCTTACAGAGGGCTGCTGTTAATTTGTGCTTCGCAATATAATGACGGGCCTCAATTTCCCAGAGGGTATGCCTTATGCATTGTCAATTTAGTACATATTACGGGCGGAAATCGAAAGTATGCGTGGCATTTTGATCCAGAGGTCGTGCCGATCGCTCCGTTTCCTGTAAAGGGAAAAATCCATTTATTTGACGTACCGGATGAGAAAATCACCGTGTTGTATGAAACGGGGACAGACCATTTTATTGATTTTGATACGGCCTATTCTCTTTGGATAGATGAGGGGATATGCCGCGATGTGGAATAAAAGCTGGAAGGATAGTTTATATGAAACTGACAGTGGAACAACGGGATAGATACGCCCGCAATATGGCTTTGGCCGGTATCGGCGAAGAAGGACAACGGAAATTATGGGAAAGCAAGGTATTGCTCATCGGCGCCGGCGGGCTGGGGTCGCCTATTGCCTTGTATTTGGCGGCGGCCGGTGTGGGGACGCTGGGGATTGTCGACGGCGACGTCGTCGATGTGTCTAATTTGCAGCGGCAGATTCTCCATTCAGAACAGGCTGTCGGCACGGAGAAAGCCTTGTCAGCGCAGCGGCGGCTGCAGGAGCTGAACGGCGGCGTGACAGTCGTGCCGTACTGCGAAGAGGCGACGCGGAGCAATATTGCCGACATTATCAACGATAAGGATTACGATTTCATCATCGACGGGACGGATAATTTCTCGGCTAAGTTCCTCATCAACGACGCCTGCGTCCTGCTGCAGAAGCCCTTTTCCCACGCCGGCGTCGTGGCGTATCACGGGCAGGTCCTAACCTACGTGCCGGGCCAGGGGCCGTGCTATCGCTGCATCTTCGAGGAAGAGCCGGCTCCCGGCGACGTGCCGACGGCGAAGGACGTCGGTATATTGGGCGCTGCGGCCGGCACGATCGGGACGATACAGGCGACGGAAGCGATTAAGTATATTACCGGCGTCGGCGAATTGCTGACGGGGACGCTCCTGACCTACGACGCCCTGACCATGACCTTCCGCAAGGTGCCTTTTCCGCAGAATCCAGACTGCGCCGTCTGCGGGGATCATCCGACGATTACGGCGCTGTAGCGGCTGATGTTGCGAAGAAAATTTCCTTTTCACAGGAGTGATAGGCGAAGACATGGAATTTCTGCCGTTGGCAGCCGTTGGGAAGGGAAGACGCAAGGGCTGCGCTGTTCTGGATTCTATTCTTGCGTCATCAGGTCAAATGTGCTATTCTATTAGGCAATGATTAGAGTACGCATCAAGGGAGATCGTGGCGATGAAAAAAATCGTATCTTGGCTTGCCGGCCTGGCGCTGACCGGGGCCGTCCTGGTAGCAGGCATAGGGTTGTTTTGGTTTTTCGGCTCGACAAATTATTTGCTGACCGGCGTTCCTGTCCTGAATTATCATCAGGTAAACGACAAGTTTCAAACGGTGCTGACGATGACGCCGGCAGATTTTGAAGAACAGATGAAGTACCTTCACGACCACGATTATCATGCGATTACGCAGGATCAATTCGCCGCCTATATGCGCGGCGAGGGCAGCCTGCCCGACCGTCCGGTCATGATTACCTTTGACGACGGGTATGTCGACAACTATGAGCATGCCTATCCTATCATGAAGAAATACGGCCTTACGGGGACGATTTTTCTCATCGTCGATTTGATGGAGACGCCGGGATATCTGACGTGGGCCCAGGTACAGGAAATGGGGCGGAACGGCATGGAATTCGGCTCCCATACGATGAGTCACAAGCCCTTGACCAGCTTTGACCGCCAGGGCGTGCGGACGGAGCTGCGGGAATCCAAGGCGGCCATAGAATCCCATTTGCAGAAGCCCTGCAAGTATATCGCCTTTCCCGAAGGGGAGTTTGACGACATGGTCATGGAAGAGACGCGGGCGGCCGGGTATGAGTACGGCTTTACTGTAGAAACGGGGCGGGATTTTCCCTGGGACGACCACTTCGATTTGGCCCGAGTTCCCTTTTTTGAAGGGCCCGACAGCTTCGGCCATTTCTATTTCCGCCTGAATTTCAGTACCTTGAGCTCGTGGCTGTGGCGCCTGCATAAAGGGCTGGAGGCCAGGGAAGCGACGAAGTCCTTGGCGGTCTTTGTTCCCGAGCCGTAGCAAAGGAGAGACGGGAAGACGATGACGGAAAAAGAGAAGATGCTCCGCCGGCTGCTGTATGACGCCAATTATGACGAAGAACTGCTGGCAGAACGGATGAGGGCAAAGGACTTATGCTATGCCTTTAATCAGCTGCGTCCGTCGGAAGCGGCGGAGCAGGAACGCATCCTGCGGTCCTTATTGGGAAAGGCTGGGGCTTCCTTTTCGATATTGCCGCCCTTTTGGTGCGACTACGGGTATAATATCGAAATTGGCGACCATTTTTTTGCCAACCACAACTGCGTGATCCTGGACGCCAATAAGGTCGTATTCGGCGATAATGTCTTTATCGCGCCGAACTGCGGCTTTTATACGGCCGGCCATCCCATCGACGCAGGGCTGCGGAATCAAGGGCTGGAATACGCCTATCCCATTACGGTAGGACACGACGTGTGGATCGGGGCAGGCGTGCAGGTCATGCCTGGCGTGACGATCGGCAGCAACGTCGTCATCGGCGGCGGCAGCGTCGTCGTTCACGATATTCCCGACAATGTCGTCGCTGTCGGCAATCCCTGCCGGCCTGTTCGTCCGATTACCGCGGCCGACGCCGCCTTGTACGGTGCAGGAGGCATCTGACAAATATATACGGAAATATAAAAACACCTGATATCGGTCTGTTAGGCCATGTCAGGTGTTTTTGCCTATTGCTGGAGGAATCTTTTTATAAATTTTAGAAATATTTAAAGAATGTAGAGTATAATATATAATGAAAACGTATCGATGAATGGGGAGGGATGGTCTTGCTGAAGATACGGGATATTTCGCTGCGGAAACGGATGATGCTGACGAATTTCCTCATGGTATTCATTCCCGTCGTGTGGCTGACGATTTTAGGGGGAGTCATCTTTGCCGGACTGCAGTTTACCGGCACGGTGCGGCAGAGCGAGCTGGCCCTGCTGTGGCCGGAAAAGGGATCGTCCATGTCGATTTCCTATGCCGTGAGCTCCCTGCGCATGAAGGTAGAGAGCGAAGAGTCGCTGAAGCTGGAAGACGTGTTTGAAGAATGCCTGATTTTGGAAAAGCACGGCATACAGACCGTCATCGTCGCCGACGGCCGCCTGCTGTATATCACTGACGGGGCTGATGAAGACGATATACGGTATTTGGTCCAGAAGCAGTGCGGAAACGCCGCCTCGGCCATGTCGTGGAATAACGAGGACTTTGCCTTTATTTATTCTTCGCCCCGCCGCGACACGGTCATATGGGCGGCCGGACAGATGCCCTTCGTCACGTCGTACGATGCCGACGACGCCTTGGAGGATGTGCTGGAAATCGTGCTGTTTGCCGTCCTCGTCCTTTCCATCATCGTCATCATCTGGCTGGGCCTGTATTTATCGCGCCTCCTGTCGCGGCAGATTATCGAGCCGCTGGCAGAGCTGCGGAAGGCTGCGGCGGAAATTCAGCAGGGCAATTTTGAGTATCCCCTTGTCGTGCCGGCGCAGGATGAGCTGGGCCAGACGTGCCGCGATTTTGACGACATGCGCAAGGAACTGCGGAAGGTGCGGGAGGAACGGCAGAAGTACGAGCAGAACCGCAAGGAATTGATCGCCGGCATTTCTCATGATTTGGCGACGCCTCTTACGCTGCTGAAGGGCTATGCCAGCGGCATTCGCGAGGGCATTGCCCGGACGCCGGAAAAGCAGCGCCAGTATATTGATAAAATTTATGACACGGCCTGCGCCATGGAGCGGCTCGTAGACAGCCTGTTCCTGTTTTCCAAGCTGGACCTGGGACGGATTCCCTTTTCGCTGGAAGTCGTGCCGATATACCGGTATTTTGAAGACGTCATCGGCGAGACGGCTATGACGCTGGCCGAACAGGGCGTGACGCTGACGCTCCGGGGACATCAGAGCACGGCGGCCGTGGCCATAGACAGGAACCAATTCCGGCGGGTCGTGGAAAACCTGCTGACGAACTGCGTAAAATATAAGACGACGCCCCAGGCCGACGTAGACATCGTCATTGCCGAGGAAGGTGAGTCCGTCGTCGTTTCCTTTGTCGACCACGGCGTCGGCGTGCCTGCTGAAAGCTTGCCGAAATTGTTCGACAGCTTTTACCGCACCGACGCGGCCCGTACGGACGTAAAGAAGGGCAGCGGCCTGGGACTAGCGATTGCCAAGCAGATTATCGAATCGCTGCACGGCTCGATTTGGGCAGAGGAAACGAAAGGCGGCGGCCTGACGATTTCCATGCGCCTGCCCATTGCAAAGGAGGAGTAACATGAAGCGCATTTTGATCATTGAAGACAATAAGGAAATTACGGAATTAGAGCGGGATTACCTGGAAGCGAACGATTTTGAAGTCGATATTGCCGAAGACGGCGTGACCGGCTTGGAAAAAGCGTTGGCTGATGAATATAATTTAATTTTATTGGATATCATGCTGCCGCGCATGGACGGCTTTCAGGTCTGCCGGGAAATACGGGCGCAGAAGGACGTGCCCATTCTCATGGTGTCGGCCAAGCGGGAAGATATCGACAAGATCCGGGGCCTGGGGCTGGGAGCTGACGATTACATCAGCAAGCCCTTCAGCCCCAGCGAACTGGTAGCCCGGGTCAAGGCCCATATTAGCCGTTATGAACGGCTGACGAGCCGCGCCGGCGCCGCGCCGAAGGACGAAGACGTCCTCAAGGTCGGCGAGCTGGAAATCCATTTAAAAAAGCACCGCGTCTTTTCCCAGGGCAAGGAAGCCTTTTTGACCAACAGGGAATTCGAGCTGCTGGCTTTTTTAGCTAAGCATCCGGGCATCGTGTTCAGCCGCGAGCGGATTTTTGACCGGGTTTGGGGGCTGGATGCGGCCGGCGATACGGCGACGGTCATGGTTCATATCAACCGCATCCGTGAAAAGATAGAGCCTGATCCGACGCAGCCCATCTACATTGAAACCGTATGGGGCGCAGGCTACCGCTTTGCCGAAGGATAAGAGCTACTGCACGGGCTTTTTGACATACGACGTGCTGCCTGTTTCTTCAATGAGGCCGTACAGCTGCAGCTTCAGCAACAGGGGACTCAGTTGGGACGGCGGTAGCTTCGTTTTGACGACCAGCTCGTCCTGGGACATGGGCTGGTCGCAGGACAGGGCTTCCAATACAGCTTCTTCCAACAGCGTGAGGGCAAATGGCAGGGCGCTTTGTTCCCCTTCTTCTGCGTACCAGCCATACTCGGACAGGATGTCTTCAATACCCGTCAGGGCGATGGCTCCCTTGCGCAGGAGGGCGTTCGTCCCCTTGCTCATTTCTGAATAAATGCTGCCGGGGACGGCGAAGACGTCCCGCCCTTCTTCGAGGGCAAAATCAGCCGTAATGAGGGAGCCGCTGCGCAAGGCCGCCTCGGTCACGACGACGCAGCGGCACAGGCCGGCGATGATGCGGTTGCGGGCCGGGAAATTCATCGCCAAAGGGCGGACTCCGAAGGCGTATTCGCTGACGACGGAGCCGCCTTTTTCTATGATATCCGCAAATAAGGCCTTGTTCTCCGGCGGATAGGCCATGTCCAGGCCGTTGGCGACGACGGCGCAGGTAATCCCTTTGCCGGCTAAGGCCCCTAGATGGGCTTTGGTATCAATGCCGCGAGCCCCGCCGCTGACGACAGCGATGCCGCTGCGGGCCATTTGTTCCGCCAGGGTCTGGGCGGCGTTCCTGCCGTACGGCGTGGCCTTGCGGGCGCCGACGATGGCGGCGGCTTTGGGAAACTGCGGCAGCGCTCCCTGATAGTACAGTATAGGCGGCGGATTATACGTTTCGCGGAGAAGCTGGGGATAGTCGTCTTCCCACAAGGCGATGAGCTTCGTATGATATCGGGACAGCAGGCGGAGCTGCTCGTCCCAGTCGTAGCGGGACCGAGCTTCCGTCAGCGCCGTACCGACGGTTTCCGGTATGCCCGCGTCTTGCCAGTCGGCGGCCGAAGCGTCCCAGGCGGCTGCGGCAGAGCCGAACCGGCCGATCAGGGCTCCGATGCGGCGGGAGCCCAGCCCGGGCAGGGAGGCGAGGGCTGCCGTATAGAGCCGTTCCTTTTCTATGTCCTGTATTGTCATGGCGTCACACCCTTTGTAATGTATTGCGGTAGCTCACTGCTTCGGCAACGTGTTCACTTCGTATGTGTTCGTCCCCGTTTAAGTCGGCAATCGTCCGGGCTGCTTTGACGATGCGGTCGCAGCTGCGGGCGCTCAGCTTCATCGTGTCGAACACGGTCTGCAGCAGGTCCTGGGCGCTGCTTGATAGACGGCACGTTTCTTTGATTTCCCGATGGCCCATGTGGGCGTTGCAGGACAGGCCGTACGATTGGAGCCGCCGTTCCTGCCTTTCTCGGGCGGCCAGGACGCGGCTGCGGATCGCTTCGGACGACTCCTGAGGTATCGTAGTAATCAATTCCTGGTATTTGGGGCGGTCTACGGCGACGTGCAGGTCGATGCGGTCCAGGAGAGGGCCCGATATTTTGCGGACGTATCGGCGGATTTCGCCGGTCGTGCAGGTACAGGAATTCGACTCGGAGCTGCCGAAAAAGCCGCAGGGACAGGGATTCATGGCGGCGATGAGGATGAAGCGGGCCGGATAGGACAGGGAGGCATTGACCCGGGAAATGTGGACGACGAAATCCTCCAAGGGCTGACGCAGCACTTCCAATACGGAACGGGGAAACTCGGGCAGCTCGTCGAGAAACAGGACGCCGTTGTGGCTTAGGGTCACTTCGCCGGGCTTGGGAATCGTGCCGCCGCCGATGAGTCCTGCCGTGGAAATCGTGTGGTGAGGACTGCGGAAGGGCCGCTGTGCCAGCATTTTCGACTGCTGAAACAGGCCAGCTACGCTGTATATCTTCGTCACCTCCAGCGATTCGCGCAGGCTCATGGGCGGCAGAATTGTAGGAATCCTCTTGGCCAGCATGGTCTTGCCGGAACCGGGCGGGCCGATGAGCAGGACGTTGTGGCCGCCGGCCGCGGCGATTTCCAGGGCCCGCTTGGCCGTAAACTGTCCTTGGACCTCTGAAAAATCGACGCGGTAATCCGGCCGGTCTGTAAACACGTCTCCGGCCACGGCCGGAGAGAGGCGGACAAGGCCCAGCAAATGGGAAATAATGTCCGACAAGGACTCGACGGCATAGACCGTCATGGCGCGGCACAGCAGCGCTTCGGCGGCGTTTTTCTTGCTGACGAAGCAGGTGTGAAAGCCTTCTTCAGCGCCCTGCAGCACCATGGACAGGATGCCTGCGACGGGGCGGATCGTCCCGTCTAAGGCCAATTCGCCGATGAACAAGGTCTGGCGGCACAGCTCGGCCGGAATTTGGCCGCTCGACACCATGATGCCGGCGGCGATGGCCGCGTCGAGGCCGGCGCTGTCTTTTTTCAAATCGGCCGGCGCTAAATTAACCGTAATGCGCCGCATGGGAAATTCATAGCCGCTGTTCTTGATAGCCGAGCGGACCCGCTCCTTCGATTCTTTGACGGACGTCGCCGCCAGTCCTACGATTTCAAAAGCCGGAAGGCCGTTGGAAATGTCCGTCTCGACCGTTATGATATTGCCGTGAAGCCCGAATACGGTGGCTCCGTACGTACGTGAAAACATGGGCGTCTCCTATGCCTGGCTCAAAAAGGCGTGGCGTATATGATGAAGGTGAAATCCCTGCGGCGAAGGGATGACTTCGACGACGTCGAAGCGGCAGGGCATGTGCCAGCAATGGTGCCGCGTCATATAGGACAGGGCGACAAGGGACAGTTTTCTCTGCTTGCGGTTTTCTACGGCTTCGGCCGGCCTGCCGCACTGCTGCGACCGGCGCGTTTTTACTTCGACGAAGACGAGGGTGTCGCCGTCTTGGGCGATAATGTCTATTTCTCCCAGGCGATTGCGATAATTTTGGCTGAGGACTGCGTAGCCCAGCGTATGGCGGAGGTACTTGACGGCGGCTTCTTCGCCGGCCTTTCCCAACGAGGCGTCTGACATGATATCCACTCCTTTGACGAGGTATCTATCGGCAGTATACGAAAGGAACATTAGAACAAATGGAGAATTACATGAAAATTAGATGAAAAAAACGCAAAAATCAGGTTAGTTCATTAAATTTTCATTAAAATTCAGGCCGATGGATGAGGCCGCTTTGCTGTAAAAAAGGGGAAAGCAAAGATTAACACTATTTTTTTGCTTTCTTAAGCGATTGTTTAGATTTATTGTCTATACTGTATATGTAATCAGCAATGCATATAATTCGGTATACTACGATAGATATATGAGGAGGAACATGACATGGAACAAAAGGGATATACGAACTGGCTGAAACGGATATTTACGCCGCGCCGTCTGAAACTCGGCGCAGTCTTAGTGGTTGTCTGCGCCATGGTTGCAGGCGGCGGCGCATGGTATTACCACCAGCAGAAGATGGAACGGAAGGCGCAGATCCAGCAGGCCCAGACGCGCATGGTAGAATATCAGGCGGCGCAGCGCAACGTGCAGCTCATCGGCGTCGAGGACATCAAGGCGATCGCCGCCCAGGCTGTCGGCAAGGATGTGGCAGAATTGCGGTTCCGGGAAATTTCCCTGGAAAATAAATGGGACGACGGCAACTATCGGAACGCGCGCCGCGACCGCCAGCCGCGCGACGTAAGACCGGCTGCAGCAGCTCCTGCCCAAGGAAACGGACAGGGACAGGCTGCGCAGGCGACGCCGGGACAGCACGACGGCTGGACGAGACAGGAGGAGTTTTTCCTGCCTATCTATGAAATCGAGTGCAACGGCGACGGCTTAGGCTATGAATTGGAAATCAACGCCATTACGGGCGAAGTCTTGGAAAGCGAAGTCGAATCCTATTCTATTTTCGACGAACTGTAATAGAAACAAAAAAATCTATCCCTGCGGCATCATGTCCGCGGCGATAGATTTTTTTTGCCGCCGAATAGGCATGATAAAATCCCTGGTTACACTAGGGGTAGACATATACTCCTTATAGAAAAAGAAAGAACCTCCTATGATACAATGGAAAGGGTCTGGCAACCACATCCCCGTATAGAATAGGAGGTTCCTGTCAATGAATGACGTAAAAAGGTTATCACTCCGCAAGGGGAGATGTAAATATCATATTGTATTTGCGCCTAAATATAGGCGGCAGGAAATCTATGGACGAATCCAAGCAGATATTGGGAAAATACTGCGGCAGCTATGCGAGAGAAAATGGGTAAAGGGGATTTGCGCATAGGGATAGAAAGGATTGAAGAAACGAGTGTATTTTGATAGACGTATAAAAATCACTTATTTTATATAATTTTGAATTACAAGTACAAAATTATTGATACCTTAGCAGTCTTTGGCTTATAATCTGTATAAAATAATGTGTATGTCTGTTTTGACGAATCGAGCCGGATATTTGGCGAAGCTTGTTCAGTATGAGGACATAGATTTAGTCAAAATGGTATCATGATCTTACGGGTTGCTTTTATGAATTTACATAAGGGATGGTATATATGGAACATCATCTGAAAAAGGCCCTCGTCATCGGGGCAACGGGGGCTGTCGGTCGGGATTTGGTAGATATCTTATTGAAAGATGAGCGGTATAGCTCTGTAGCGACGTTTGCACGGAGGGACCTTGGCATTCGACATGAAAAATTGACGTCTTATATCGTCGACTTTGCCTATCCGGAGCAGTGGCGGGAATTCATGCAGGGCGACGTGTTGTTTTCTGCGCTGGGGACGTCGCGGAAGCAGGCCGGCTCTAAGGAAGGGCAGTACCGCGTCGACTATGAATATCAACTGACCGCAGCCCGGACAGCGAAAGAGCAGGGTGTGCGTCACCTGGTACTCGTGTCTTCCGTCGGCGCTGACTGCCATTCTAAGTTCTTTTATCTGCGGCTAAAGGGAGAGATAGAAAGAGCTGCAGAAGCGCTGGGATTCGATGGACTTACTATCATTCAGCCGCCGTCCTTGATACGCAAAACGGCCAAGGGGCTAGGCGAAACGGTGTCTGTCAAAGCGCTGCAAATAGCCAATGCCTTCGGCCTGCTTCGAGGACTTGCGCCGATAGAGACCCGTGTCGTAGCGGAATGTATGGCCCATGCCGGGGCAGAGTCTTTCCGAGGTGTTCGCCGTATAACGGGACAGAATATCCGCGTTTCTATGGATTGAAAGTGTTTTGAAATCGGGCAACGCAGCTAAAGACATTACGAGCAGGAGGGATGACGATGCCTGTTTATATTACAAATCGCATGTACTTGCCTCGGGACGGCGTAGAACGGGTGTTGGAGTATATCGGCGGAGCGGAGCCCCTTGATTTTAACGCCGTTCAGCCCATGCCCCGGGATTTGACGGGACAGGAAGGGCGGGACTGGCGTTCGGCCTTCTGGGGGACAGAGGAAAATGCAGTCCATGCGGAGCGGATGGGGAATATCCTGACCTTTCAGACTGCCGATACGCCGCCGTTGGGCTGGCTGAAAGAGGTATCCAAGCAGTTTCCGCAATATGAGTTTACGTTGGATTGGTTTTACGACGATTTGCCGGAGTGGTATCAGTGCGTCGTGCGCGGCGGCACGGTGCAGTATATCAACGGCGTGTAAGGAAGGAAACTATAGAGAAAATACAAAAGCGCAGGCTGATACATACTCAGCTTGCGCTTGTTTTTGTCGTGTATTACAGTTTTTCTTTCGGCTGTTCCGTCGAGGTATCGTCGGGCTGATCGTGCGGCGAAGACTCCATCGTATAGGCCGGTTCCTGGGATTTTGCTTTTCGCAGGGCTTTTTCTTCTTCCGTTTCGTTCTTCAACCGCTCTTCTTCCAGCCGTCGCTGTACGGCAGGAGGAACGTACTCTGCTTGGCCTTCCCAGGGTTCTGCCGGATTCGGGCCGTAGAGATTTTTTCCTGGCGTTCCCTTGGCGATGAATAAGTAGGCGTACAGAAAGAGGGAAAAGACACCGGCAAAGGCGCAGCAGACGTTGATGAGCACGTACTGCCAGGATTTGTTCAGGTCATGCCAGCGGCGGACGGCGATGGAGAGGGAAATGATCGTCGTCGGAATGGCCAGGATGACGGCGACGATGAGGCAGATGCCGCCGGTCATCGTCCCAAGGGTAGCGCTGGCCGTGTGCAGCAGATAGGAAATGGCGCCGGCCAGTACCCAGGTGAGGATCGTCAGGTAGATATAATGCCGCCGGCTGAGGCGGCCGTGAAAGGTAAATAACTTCGTTTTTAAGGATTGCTCTTCCCAGGGCATATATTCGGGTGTTGTCGACATAGTATCAAGCTCCTATTCCAATCATTCTTTATAACGCTATAGTATATATTACCACATCGGGCCTCATATGAAAATCGAGAGGATGCGGAAACATTTTACTTCTTTATATTCCCGCCGTTGTGACAGGGACGAAACGGTTTTGTTACAGTTCTGTTTCTGAGCGGAACCGCTTCTGTTACAAATGTATGATATATAATAAATAATTAATATATATACTTATTGAGGAATTTTGATAACAGCTGAAAAAGACTGAATAACAATATATTAATGGGATGAAGATTGTAATTTTTTTCTTGTAACAGAATTGGGATAATGCATATTTATGATATGTTGAAAACGTGACAAGTGCGCCGGATACTGCTATACTGTAGTCAATCCCAAAGGGGAGAAACGAAAAGACAAGGACAGGAAGGATGATTTATATGAAGAAAAAATTATTTGCAGTGCTCTCAGCGTTGACAGTTTGTGTATCCGGCGCTGCGTTTGCAGCTCCGCAGACCACCTTCCAGGAAGGAGCTGTACAGGTAGATGTAGGCGCATGGAATCCGAAATCTGATATTGGCGATTTCAGTTCCGACTCGAACTGGAACTTCCAGGGCGGCATTACATACGGCTTGACTGACGACGTGGCCATCCAGTACCAGTACGCAGGGTTAAAGACCGATGTCAACGGATATGACGCTACGACAGGCAATCAGCAGGAAGTCAACCTCTTGTATTCCCTCAACGACAACGTAGCGGCTTATGCCGGCTACAACCGCATTGAAAACGAATGGGATCATCACGGCAGCACGACGAATAATGTCCTGCAAGTCGGCCTCATCGGCAAAGCGCCGCTGGCGGACAACCTCGACCTCTATGGCAAGGTCGGCGTAGGCACGAAGAACACGACGACATGGGAAGCGGGCCTTTCCTACGGCGTCACGCCGGACCTGGACATCAACGCCGGCTACCGTTACGTCGATACGGAAGGACGGCATGGCAACGACCCCAGTGTCACCTATAAGGGTTTTGTTACGGGGATTTCCTACCGTTTCGGCGGCTTCTAATAGGATATGTTTCTATACGGCAGCATAATAAGAACCTGCTCCCGCATATGCGAGGGCAGGTTTTTTCTATGGCTTTGGGCCGAGATTGACGAGGCGGTATCTCGTAATGTCTTTTTCCAGCCGGACATAGGTGTATTTGTTTAAAATCCAGTCGTCTTCCCACGGTTCGCCGTTGTCCGATTTCCAGTAATCGTCCCGCGTTTGGACGGAATAGGTGACGCGGAACCGCTTTTCCTCCGGGTCTTCAGGATTTTCTTCGGGGATGACGAAAATGTTTTTATAATCGAAAATCTTCCCTTCTACGAGAAGGCGTTTGCTTTTATGAAAGGCCAGTTCCTGCTCGACGATGCGGTAGACGATCGTAGAGTCGTTTAGGCCGCCGGCTTCTATCATATTCAAGGTGTCGGGATACAATTCGTGAGGCGGTATCGTTTCATAATGCACGACGCCGCAGAGGCAGACGATAACCAGTATGAGAATGCTTTTACGGGTAATGGCAAAGGGGAGTTTCATGAGCTTCTCCTTTATAATTTGATAGGTAAAGATTACAGCCCCGTTCCGACAGCGACGAGGCGGTACGTGCTGCCGTCTTTGACCAGGCGATATATCATCGATTTGCCGCGAATCCAATGGTCTTCGCCGATACGGCCGTTCCCGGCGGTCCAGGCAGGGGATTGCCAATAGTTTTTGACGGAATAGACGACGCTGTATAAGGGCTCCTGGGGCTTCGTTGCGTCTGTCGTGGGGATGATGCGGACGATTTCATAATCGAATATGCGGTCGGGATACAGCAGGCCCATGCGTGTGTAATACGTCAGTTGCTGCTCCATGATGCGGCGGACGATGTCTTCGTCAGATACGGAAGCATCGGCCACGACGAGCGTATCCGGATACGGATAGGGGATAGGCGTCAGCAGCACGTAAAAAAGAAGTATTCCCATACACAGGCGCAGTATGCCATTCCATGTTTTCCAGATCATGATCAGCTCATCTTCTTTATCATAAGGCGTACGAGAAGGAACCTATTGCTATTCTGTGCTATAATTTATGCTATAATAAATACAGTATATTGTAAAGACTTAAATGGATACTAAAGGATGTGTTGCTATGAAACTGAGCGGACGGCTTGCCGCCGCGGCGTCTTTAATTCCTAATCATAAGGTCATTGCCGATATCGGCACCGATCATGGATATATTCCCGTCTACATGTGCCAGGAAGGGCGTTGTCCCAAGGCCATTGCTGCCGACATCGTGCCGGGGCCGCTGCAGGCTGCAGTCACCCATGTCCGGCAGTTGGGGTTAGCCGACCGCATCGACTGCCGCTTAGGCGACGGACTGACGTGCATCCAGCCCGGCGAAGCCGACGGGGCGGTCATCTGCGGCATGGGCGGCCCGCTGATCGTCAGCATACTGCAGGCGTCGCCCGTCGTATGGCAGGAAATGGAGTTCCTCGTCCTGCAGCCCCAGAGCGACAGCGGCGCAGTCCGGCAGTACCTATACGAAGCGGGCTGGCATATAGAAGCCGAAGAGATGCTCGTCGAAGACGGGCGGCTGTACGAGATGATGCGGGCCGTGCCGGGCAGGGAAGCAGTACCCGAACCATGGCTCTGTGATATAGGCCCGGTCAACTGGCGGCGGAAGCATCCCCTGCTGGTACGCAAAATAGAGTCGCTTATCGGCAAAAAAGAACACATCCGTGCCGGATGGACGAAGAGCCGCAGCGATATGTCGGTGCAGATTCAGGCGCTGGATGAGGAAATCAGGCATTGGAGGGAAATCATATGGCAGTTACAGTCGGAGAGATAGTAAAGGTATTGACGGAATGGGCTCCGGTATCGCTGAAGGAGTCCTGGGATAATCCAGGGCTGCTCGTAGGCAGTCCGGACGAGCCAGTACAGAAGATCATGGTCACGCTGGACGTCATGAGGGACAGCGTCGACTATGCCGTAGCGCACGGCGTCAATCTCATCGTCAGCCACCATCCCATCATTTTCAGCGGCATCAAGGCCCTGCGCAGCGATACGTACGACGGAGACATGTATCAGAAGCTGCTGGCCCATCATATTTCCGTGTACAGCGCGCACACTAACCTGGACAGCGCCGACGGCGGGGTGAACGACGTGCTGGCCCGGCGGCTGGGACTGCGGGAGGTCACGGGCCTCGTACCGGGAGTGAAGGAAACGCTGTACAAGGTGGCCGTCTATGTACCCGAAAGCCACAGCGAAGCCGTCCGGCAGGCCATGGCGGCAGCCGGCGCGGGATATACGGGAAATTACAGCGACTGCTCCTTTACGGTGAAGGGCGACGGGCGGTTTAAGCCTCGGGCCGGCGCCAATCCCTTTATCGGCTCTATCGGCACGGTGGAAACGGTACGGGAAGAACGGATTGAGACGATCGTGCCGCAGCCGAAGCTGCCGGCGCTGCTGGCGGCGGTCTTGCAAGTCCATCCCTATGAGGAACCGGCGTACGACGTATATCCCCTGGCCAATGAAGGCCATCAATATGCTATGGGACGAGTCGGGCTCTGGCCGACGCCGGAACCGGCGGGCATCGTCCTGCAGAAGATAAAGCGGGCGCTGAAGCGCGACGTCCTGCCCTTTGCCGGCGATGCCGATACGATGGTTACGAAGGTGGCCCTTCTCGGCGGCGCTGGGGCCGGATTTATGAAGCTGGCCAAGGAAGCGGGGGCGCAGCTCTATCTGACCGGCGATATCCGCTACCACGACGCTCAGGAAGCGGTGAAGTTAGGCATCGTCGCTGCCGACGGCGGCCATTTCGGCACGGAATACCCCGTCGTCAGCGATTTGCAGGAACGGCTGCGGGCGGCCGGACGGGAAAGAAAATGGGCTATCGAATGTATCAGCGACCCGACGAGCCGCGATATGTTCCACTATATAAAGTAAACGAGGCGATAGGACATGACAAAAGAAGAACATATACGACAACTGATGAGCGACCCTATCTACGCGATTATGGGCAACGCCGAGTTATCCCTGGGACGGAGCAATATCGACGCGGCGCGGCAGCTCATAGAGGCCGGCGTTACGATTATCCAGTACCGGGAAAAGCATAAGACATGGCGGGAAAAATACGCCGAAGCGACGGCTATTGCCAAATTATGCCATGACCATAAGGTGACGTTCATCATGAACGACTCCGTCGATTTGGCGATTGCCTGCGGCGCCGACGGCATTCACGTCGGCCAGGACGACGCACCGGCGACGGTCGTGCGTCAGCTGGCTGGCCCCGACGTGGTGATCGGCGTGTCGACGAATACGATTGACGAAATGAAGCAGGCCCTGGCCGACGGGGCCGACTATGTCGGCTTTGGCCCCATGTTCCCGACGGCGTCGAAAAAGGACGCCCACGAAGTCGTGTCGGACGAAGCAAAGCAGTTTGCCCTGCATTTTTCCCTGCCTGTCGTGACCATCGGCGGCATCAGCCTGGAGAATATCGGCTCATTATATAAGGAAGGCTTCCGTTCCTTTGCCATGATATCGGCTATTGTCGGAAAAGAAGACATGACGGCGGCCGTGCAGGAGCTGCGTAATGTTTTGAAGGCGTAATTGCATATTGACTTCTGCGCTGAATTAATGTAAGATTTCTAAATGACGAGTATGAAAGACAATCGCTAGTGCTTGCATTAGAGGAAAGTCCGAGCTCCGCAGGGCAAGATGCCGGATAACGTCCGGCGAAGGTGACTTTAGGGATAGTGCCACAGAAATGTGTACCGCCGCGCAAGCGGTAAGGGTGGAACGGTGCGGTAAGAGCGCACCAGCAGTAAGGTAACTTACTGGCTAGGTAAACCCCATCTGGAGCAAGACCGAATAGGGGAGGGATGAAGCGGCCCGCTGATCTTCCGGGTTGTGTCGCTTGAACATGCCAGCAATGGTATGTCTAGATAGATGATTGTCGCTGCCATCGGCAGAACAAAACTCGGCTTACTGATTACTCGTCTCATAGGCTATAGGAGGCTCTCTGTTGCGGCAGAGAGCCTTTTTTTGCTTTACAATTTTATGACGACATGATATTATTCAATTATATGGTCAAAAAATTATACTCCATGACGCATACATTTTAATAAAGCGAGGGATTTGAGTTGGCTTTAATCGTAAAGAAGTTTGGCGGAAGTTCTGTTGCGACGCCGGACAAAATGCGCGCTATTGTACAGCGTGTCTTGAAGGGCAAACAAGAGGGGGACAAAATCGTCATCGTCGTGTCGGCTATGGGGGATACGACAGACGAATTGGTTTCGTTGGCAAAACAGATAACGTCAAAAGCATACGGACGTGAAATGGATATGCTCCTTTCGACGGGCGAACAGGTATCGATTGCCTTGATGGCTATGGCGTTCCAGGAAGCCGGCCAGAAGGCGATTTCCTTTACGGGCGCCCAGGCAGGCATCAAGACGAGCGACGCCTTTAATAAGGGCCGTATTTTGGATTTAGAACCGAACCGCATTATGGAAGCGCTGGACGAAGGCGACGTCGTCGTCGTCGCAGGGTTCCAGGGCATTACGGGCCACGGCGATATTACGACCTTGGGCCGCGGCGGCTCGGATACGACGGCTGTCGCCATTGCCGGCGCGATCAACGCCGACGTGTGCGAAATTTATACGGACGTAGACGGCGTATATACATCGGACCCCCGCGTCGTTTCCGATGCGAAGAAGATGAAGGAAATCACGTATGGCGAAATGCTGGAAATGGCTAAGCTCGGCGCCGGCGTCATGCAGCCCCGGGCCGTTGAAATGGGAAGCCGCTTCAGCGTTCCCATCCACGTACGCTCTACGTTTTCGGAAGATGAAGGCACTATGATTCAGGAGGTTTGCTCAATGGAAATTAAACAGTATTTGATTCGCGGCGTCGCTTCGGATAAAAATGTAGCTAAGATTACGGTATTAGGCATTCCCAATCAGCCGGGATACGCTTACAAGATTTTCTCGACGCTGGCCGACCATCATGTCGACGTCGATATGATCGTGCAGAGCGTCCGCGTCGCTAAGGAAGGCGTTACGGATATTACCTTTACGATTGCCCGCACGGAATTGCCGGCTGCGAAGGATATTCTGAACCACCTGCGCGAAGAAATGCCTGTCGAAGATATCCTCGTCGACGACAAGATGGCCAAGGTTTCCATCGTCGGCGCCGGCATGGCTGGTCATCCGGGCATTGCTGCCGGCATGTTCGGCGTATTGGGGGACAACCATATCAACATCGAAATCATTTCCACGTCTGAAATCAGCATTACCTGCCTGATTGGCGAAGAAAGCGTCGATACGGCCGTCAAGGCGATCCACGCCCATTTCTTTGACGAACACTGAGGTGGATAATGTCTGTATTGGATAGTTTTGTAGATGAAATGCTGCAGCCAGAGGTTCCGAAGCGGGTGCTCATCGACCGCATGATACGGGGGCTGATGATAGAAAAGCCGCCTCAATTTAAAGTGCCGGCGCCGAAGTATACCTTTGAGTCGAACCTGCACGGCCTGATTTACGATTATCAGAAGCAGCAGGTGACGTTGTCTTATAAGGTTGCAAGCTCCGTGTATGACGACATGGAAATGTCCTTCGCGACGTTCCGGGCGCTGCTGGAAGGCCTGGCCGTTTGTATCCGAATGCAGAAATGGTAAACATACTATGCCGCAGTTCCTGTTGGGGGGATTGCGGCATTTTTTTGGAGGTGTATGATGAGGTGCGGAATCGATATCGTGCAGATTAGCCGCATAGAGGACATGGCCTGCCGCCACGAACGATCCCTGGGAAAATTTTTTACGGAAGCCGAGCTGGCGTACTGCCGCCGGCGGCAGCAACAGCAGTATGCTTCGCTGGCCGGCATATTTGCGGCAAAGGAGGCTCTTTTTAAGGCCTTGGGCACAGGGTTCCGGCAGGGAAAATGGACGGACGTGGAAGTCAGCCATACGGAGCTGGGAGCGCCTGTATTTATTCTGCACGGCTGGTATAAGGAAGCGGCTGCGGCGATATGCCCGACGGCGCCGGCATTGTCCGTCAGCCACGACGGGGATTACGCTGTCGCTCAGGTCGTCATGGAAGGATACATACATAAGGAGGAAGAATGATGCAGAAGTTGAACACGGCGGCGCAGATGCGCCAGATGGATTATACGGCCATGCACGGCAAGTACGGCATTCAGCCGGCCGTATTGATGGAAAATGCCGGCCATGCCGTTGCGGAACGGGCCGACGAATATATTCACGGCTGGGCCGGCAAGGACGTAGTCGTCGTCTGCGGGAAGGGCAATAACGGCGGCGACGGCTTCGTCATCGCCCGCCATATCGCAGCGGCCGGAGCCCGGGCTTACGTATACGTCCTGGGACAGGCCGAAGAGTACAGCGACGAGTCGCAGCAGCATTTAAGCACGCTGCAGGCTATGGAAGACGATGAATCGTGCCTGCTGACCTATTTCGGCGGTACGGAACGGGAATGGCGCGTACTGCGGCAGCGGCTGCAGAGCTGTCAGGTCGTCGTCGACGCTATGCTGGGAACGGGATTTCACGGCAATCTCAGAGAGCCTGTTTCGTCTATCGTCGGCCTGATTAATGAAATCGCCGCGGCCGGCGCGCTGACGGTTATTGCCGTCGACGTGCCGACTGGCGTCAATTCTGATACGGGAGCTGTCAGCGGCAGTGATGAAGAAGAAAACGGGCCCTTGTTTGCTGATATGACCGTTACCTTCGGCGCATTGAAGCGGGGGCTGGTCTTATATCCCGGCCGTACCTGCGCCGGCCATGTAGAGCTGGACGCTATCGGCATGCCGGCGCCGCTGCTGGTGCAGCCTGAAGACGAGCCGGCTTATTTGCTGCAGGAGTCGGATATTGCCGAAGTCCTCGTGCCGCGCAGCCCTGACAGCCACAAGGGAAGCCACGGCACAATCGGCATCGTGACGGGATGCAGCGACATGGCCGGCGCGGCCCTGATGGCGGCGCACGGCGCAGTGCGCAGCGGCGCCGGCAAGGTATTCCTGCGCGTGCCGGCGCAGACGGCGCCGTACTGCATCGGCCGGCAGCCGGAAATCATGGTTCGCGGCGTAGGCCAGGGCGAATACTTTACGGAGGCAGACGCGGCGTCTGTCCTGGATGAATGCGCCGCCTGGTCGGTCATCGCGATGGGTCCCGGTATGGGAAGACATGAGGAAACGAAGGCCTTTGTCAAGGCGATATTAGCTCATGGAGAATGCCCGGTCGTATTGGATGCCGACGCCTTGAATTTGCTGGCAGGAGAAAAAGACTTCGTCTCTTCCTTGACCCGGCAGGTCATTATGACGCCCCACCTGGCTGAATTCAGCCGTCTCAGCGGCCTGTCGGTCGCCGAAATTCAGGCAGACCCCTTTATGGCGGCTGTGCAGTTCGTCAGGGAATGGCATGTCAATTTAGTGTTAAAAGGCGCGCCGACACTTGTCGTATCGGCTAAGACCGGCAACGTATACGTCAATCCGACAGGCAATGCCGGCATGGCCTGCGGCGGCATGGGCGACATCCTGACGGGCATGATCGCCGCTGTATCGGCCAGGGAAAGCCGCCCTGATATTTGCAGCGCCGCCTGCGCCGGTGTGTATCTCCATGGAGCAGCCGGCGACGCCTGCCGTCAGACCGGCTCGTACGGTTTTACGCCGATGGAAGTGGCCGACGCCGTGCCCAGCGTGATTCGGCGCATGGAAGAAGAAATGGCAGTGCCGCTGCTGCAGGCGCCGATGATCTTGGATTAAGATGAAAGGGCGCGCGGCAGCGCTGCGGACGGCTCTTGCCGGTTGTTGTCTTATCCTGTTGGCGGCGTGCCTTCTCTTTGCGGCAGGCTGCGGGCGGGGAGCGGGCGCAGAGGCGGAGCAGCTGCAAGTCCATTTCCTCGACGTCGGCCAGGCCGACGCGGCCTTGCTGCAGTACAAGGGACAACATATGCTCGTCGATACGGGCGACGCAGACGGCCGACCGGCTTTGGTACAGAAGCTCAAGGAAAAGGGCGTTCAGACGCTGGACGTCGTGCTGATAAGCCATCCGCACGGCGACCATATGGGCGGCATGGCCGCCTTGTTCGACCAGTTTCATATCAAACAAATATACGACAACGGGCAAGAGTCCCGCACGGCAATGTACAAGAATTACGTCAAGAACATCGCGCGTAAGAAGATTTCCTATAAAGCCTTAAACAGGGGAGACAAGATTGTTTTTGCCGGCGACGTCGTGTGCCATGTCCTGTGGCCGCCGGCAGAAGGGGCGGCAGCGATGGCTGTATCGGAAAGCGGCCGGACCAATAACCAGTCTGTCGTCTGCAAGGTATCCTTCGGCAGCTTTTCCATCTTGTTTACGGGAGACGCGCAGCGGGAAGCAGAGGAACAGCTTCTCCGCCAGGGCCGGCGAAACGACCTGAAGGCGACGGTGCTCAAGGCCGGCCATCATGGCAGCAGGACCTCTTCCAGCCCGGCGTTTCTCGAGGCTGTGAGGCCGGAAGCCGCCGTCATTTCCTGCGGCGCCGGCAATTCCTATGGATTTCCCCATGCCGCCGTTCTGACAGCGCTCAAAAAGCAAAGGGCAGACGTATACCGGACGGACCGGGACGGCACGATATCCGTCGTCAGCGACGGCCAGGGATATACCGTAACAAAGGAGCGATAATATGAAGACGCTTATCGGCAGCGTCGACCGCGTTACCGGGACGACGGCCTATATCATACTGAACGACGATGAGCATGTCCTGCAGATTCCGGCAGAACTGCTGCCGGACGGCGCAGCAGAGGGCATGGCCTATACGATCACCATCGAGCGCAACGGCGCGGAAGAACGGCGGCTGCGCGATGAAATCGCGGCGCTGCGGAAGGCCTTGAAGGATTAGCGAAAATACGAATAGGAATTTTGCCACAAAAAGATATTATCCGGCAGCGACATGTGATATAATAAACAGGTCAATTTTTTCAAAGGAGAGATATACGTGATGAAGAAACTTTTTATACTTCCGCTCCTGATGCTCCTGTGCCTGATTCCCATGCTGCCGGCGCAGGCTGCTTCTAAGGCGGAAATCACCAGCGTCCGCACGGCGACCCGCAACGACGCCAATGTTCCTTTTGTACGAACCGTATTGGAATTGGACAGCAAGGTCACGCCGCGCCTCTTTATTGACGAGGACGGGAAATATGTCACCGTGACGCTGCCGAACGCCAAGATTGCTAAAAACGTAGAAAAGAAGTACAATGCGGACCGCAACGTCGTGTCCCGCATCAGCTTATCTCAGCGTTCGTCCGGCACGGATGTCAACATCAAGGTCCCCCGGGCCGTGACCAAGAGCGACGTCAACGTCTTTACCCTGCCGGGAACGGACAAGGCTAAAAAGGAATGCCGCGTCGTCATCGACGTCAACGACAAATCGGGCAAGGTCAAGCAGTGGATGCACTGGAACGACGCTAAGATCGGCATTGACAATACGTCCCTCAGCTCGACCTACTCCGTCAAGGTGCCGTCGTACAGCAGCAGCCGTTCGTACAAGCTGACCAAGGGCTTAAAGGATAAGGTCATCTGCATCGATCCGGGCCACGGCGGTACCGATGTCGGCGCAATCGGCAAGATCTCTCAGGAAAAGAATATCACCCTGGCGATTTCCAAGAAGATCGCCGATTTGCTGAACGATGCCGGCGCGAAGGTCATCATGACCCGCACGACAGACGTCGACGTATATGCCCCGTATGATGCCGCAGCAGAAGAACTGCAGGCCCGCTGCAATATCGCCAATGCGGCAAAGGCCGACGCCTTCGTATCGGTTCACATCGACTCCTTTTCTTCGGCCGACGCCCGCGGCGTGACGGCGTATTACAACAGCAAGACGCCTCATGATTACAGCCTGGCCAAGTACATCCACAACCAGAACATGCAGGCGACGGAATTCCCCGACAGAGGCACGCGGACGGCTAATTTCTACGTGCTGCTCCACACCAATATGCCGGCCGTCCTTTTGGAATTGGGCTTCATTTCCAACCCGACGGAAGAACGGGCCCTCAATTCGGAAAAGCAGCAGCAGAATTTTGCCGAAAGCATCGTCAAAGGGCTGGCCGATTATTTTAACCATAACGGCAGATAAAGCGGTCTGAAAGAAATAGCTGTAAATCTTGAAAATTTCTATTGACAGTTTACCGGCTGTCATGTATACTAGAAAAGTCGTAGCATAAGTGGCTAGGATAAGCCGCATGGAGAGGCTCGTAAGTCCCTGCAAAGGGCGCCGTATTCAGCGAGTATATGTATGAGGAGGTGTCACTCATGTACGCTATTATTAAAACGGGCGGAAAACAGTATCGCGTTCAGGAAGGCGACAGCATTTTTGTCGAAAAACTGGCTGCTGATGTTGATTCCGAAGTAGTATTCGACCAGGTTTTGGCAGTCGTAAACGACGGAGACGTTAAAGTAGGCGCTCCCGTAGTTGAAGGCGCTAAAGTTACTGCGAAAGTATTGGAACAGGGCAAACAGAAGAAAATCCGTATTTTCAAATACAAAGCTAAATCCAACTACCGTCGCCGTATGGGTCATCGTCAGCCTTACACAAAGGTTACGATTGAAAAAATCGAAGGCTAATGATTACGATTACATTGCAGCGTGATAAGGAGAAGCGCATTACGGGGTTCGATATATCCGGTCATGCCGGGTACGGCGAAGCTGGAAGCGATATCGTATGCGCGGCCGTATCGGCACTGGCACAGTCGGCATTATTGGGTCTGCTTGACTACGATGCTCAGCACGTGCAGTACGACGTAGGAGAAGGCTCTTTATCCGTTCATGTGATGAAAGACGGCGTCGTGCCGCAGGCTATCCTGCGCGCGATGGAATTAGGCTTAACAGAAATAAGCAAGCAATACAGCGAGTATGTAATACTCCATTCATAGACGTCAGGAGGTGGACGGGATGTTCAATTTTAATTTGCAGCTGTTCGCTCACAAAAAAGGTACCGGCTCCACGCGTAACGGTCGTGACAGCGAATCCAAACGCCTTGGCGTAAAATGCCATGACGGCGTTCTCGTAAAAGCCGGCAACATTATCGTTCGTCAGCGCGGCACGCATTTCCATCCGGGCACTAACGTAGGTATCGGTAAAGACGATACGTTATTTGCTACGGCTGCCGGCAAAGTCGCTTTCGAACGCTCCGGCAAGTACAACCGTAAGGTAAGCGTATACCCGGTTGAAGCTGAAGCTTAAGTATGAGTATAAAAAATCCTGCAGCATGGCTGCGGGATTTTTTTGTATTCTGAACCTGTTATGATACGCAGTAATTGAATGATCAGGAGGAACAGTATGCGCATATATGTAAATGGAGAAGAACGGAATCTGCATGTGTACGACAAAATTGCCGGCGTAGATTACGCCAAAAACGTCATCTGTGCCCAGGACCGTCTGGATACGGACGACTTCGGCGCGTTTACGATGACTGAGGAAGAATTTGAATACTGGCGCAAGCTTCTCGTCACCTTGCAGGATTCGGAAGATATCCGCTTTGCCATTAAGGATCTGGTCGATGAAGAAGAATTAAGCGACTATGTTTACGAAGAAACGAAATACGTCACCCAGACGCAGCAAATTATTGAAGTAGAAAACCTGAGCCTTAAAGAGCTGCAGAAGGCCCTGACGGAAAAGAATACGGCTTGGCTGAAGGAAAACGGTTTCGTCAAGACCTTGGAAAAATAAATATTTTTGCAATGATGCTGCTGGCATGTTGATGCTGCGCGGCGTTGTCCGTGCGCATTACCGCGTTGACGTGACCATTGTGGCTATGGAAGGAACATGCCTGGGTGGATTGGATTGCCGTAGAATAAGCGTCAAGGAACGAGACTGTTGCATGAAGAATCATCTTCTTCGTGTGACAGTCTTTTTAATACGTGATAGAGATCTATAATACGAATGTATTTGATGAGATCATATTGGCTGGAATCTGAATACAAAACGCATGAGAATATTCTTTTAGCATAGTGCTGTCAAGAAATCGAGGGTTAGAATAAAAACGTCTCATGTCGTTTTGAAATATTTTGTAATTTCATATACCGTGTGTTCTTGACAACTAAAAAAGAGCTGCCGCGCAAAATGTTTTCTTCTTTGGCGGCAGCTTTGTTATATAAGTTTGTAAAAGTTGTCACGAATGTGTCAATAAAAAAAGAAATTTGATATTTGCCTGTTGAGTATTATTCAACACAGAAGCTGCTGATAGCATGACACAGGTAAATAGTCTAATGCAGTATCGTATCGGTATATATTTTGATTTACATACATTATAAACTGTATTGTCGTATATGAACAGCGAGAGCCTATGACTGCAAATGGCTATACTAAGCCGTTTTTAGCTTTCATCTGCTTCTTGACGTGTCACAGCGTTACGCGTAACGTCTTCTTTTCTTTTTCTCTTTCTTTTGATATTTTTTTCTGTCTTATTTTTTAATTGGGCCTATTTTCTTTTTTTGATGAATCGTTTTTGCTTTGTGTTTTATGCAAGTTTGGCAATAAGGGAAATAAATTCGGCCCTTCGTGTCCCATACTACTATAGAGAGCTGCGAAGGGAGAGGTGCAGACATGAAGGCGCTGCGATGGTTTCAGACGAAGGTTGGGTTGTTTCAGGACCCGCGGATGATGTATTTGCTGAGTCAGCCTCATGGCGATTCGTATTTCGTCATCTGGTTTTATCTCAAGGATTTGGCCGGCATGATCAACGACGACGGCTACATATACGTATCGGAGGGCCAGGCTATGCCGACGGAACTGCTGGCTCGTCAGCTGCGCCGCCGCAAGGCCTTTGTGGAACGGGTGCTGGACGTGTTTGAGCAGATTGACCTCATCAGCCGCGATGAAACGGGACTGATGCGCATCGTGCCCTGGAATGAAATCCAGAGCTTTTCCCGTGACGAGAAGAAGCGCAGCGACGCCCGGGATCGCATGAGACGGTATCGCCAGCGGCAGCGGGAGGAACAGGCGAAGGCAGCAGCTTGTGCTTCCCATAATGAAATGATTGGCCGTATGCCTGTCGAGAGACTAGGGAGCATCAATGGGCAGGCCTGTGAATCGGGATATACCGCGCCGTGTGGTAAGATTGAATTAGAATGCGTTCAGCATGATGAACAGGTTGGGGCTATGCTTGACGAGAAAATGCAGAGTATCAACGAACTAATTCCTGAAACGGAACCTGCTGCATCGTACGGCGGGACTGTTGTGGATTATCCCCGAAATGGCATGAAGGCTGTCGATGTGCCCGATAAGAAAAGGTTGCGTGTCAATGGCCAGACACATCAAACGGAATATGCCGCGCCGTCTGGCAAGGCTGAATGGGAATGTGTTCATTATGGTGAACAGGTTGGTGTTCTGCTTGACGCGAAAGTACAGGGCGTCGATAAGCCAATACCTGAAAGGGAATATGCTGCATCGTACGGCGAGGCTGTTATGGGTTGCCCACGAAACAGCGAGAAGGATGCTGCTGGGCCCGATGAGAAAGTACAGAGCGCCAATGGACAGACACATAAAGTGAAATGTGCCGTGGCGAACGATGGGGTTATCTTGACCTGCACACAGCTTTCCGAAAGGCAGGAACTCGCGGCGTATGAGAGGGACGACATAGACGGCATACAGGGAGAGGAAGGGGACGAAGGAATAGCGTATGTAACCGAAGCCGATGAGTATACGCCGTATGCAGGTTCAGCCGCAGACCGTTTCGACGAGGGGCGGGATACCTGCGGCGATAGGGAGGAGCCGTCGTCTCTGCCGGGCGGCAAGGCCCTCCTGTATTACGAAGCCTTGTTCGGCAAGGCCGACGGGCAGACCGTAGAGGCCTTGCAAGGGTTGGCGCGGCGCTGGGGCGACGAGGCTGTCTGCCGGGCCATTTGCATTGCTTTGAAGAAGGGCGCGTCCAGCGTTCAGTATATCCATGCCGTATTGGTTCACAGCAAGGGCAGTCCCCGCCATGATACGGCGCCCAGTCCATACGAAACCGAAAGGTCTATGCCTTCCGGCCAGGGCGGGCTCCGCCATATCAGCGACATGAGCTGGGGCAGCCCGGACGTCAGCTTAGGTGAAGGCATTTGTCCCGTGTACGAAGCGATGCCGTAGACCTGGCGGCGCAGGCAAACATCCGTAAAGAACGGGCCGCAGATTCAGGCTAGCAAGGCGTCTTCAAATTAAAATATACAGGCTCTGACAGCGCGGGATACGAGTTGAAGACTGCACATGATGAGGAAATCTTATCATGCAGAAATAAAAGAAATCATAGCGGCGCTGCTGTGACAGTACCGTTGTCGCTTTATGGCGTTCTATGACGCAACCCATAGCGCCAAATACTGGCGTGATGGGGAAGACATATAAGCATAGCAACGAAGCCGTACCCGTATATTCTGAATGAGATACCGATACAGCAAGGCAGCTATCGGAATGATGCCTGTCAAAAATACTTCAAAAGCGCTGCTCTTTTGTGCTGGTGCAAAATAATTGTGGAAATTTACTGTACGAACGCAATGAAAATATAAAATGAACCGGGTCCATGCTGCCGGGAAGCCGAACAGAAGCTGCAGTATCGTCTATGCCGGAAGGCGCATATTCGAGAAGGGCCAGAGTATGTGATTTATCATACATATTTACAGCAACTTGGTACGGTCATCTCGTCAAAATAGGATGATTTTATGCCGTTCATATGGTATAATATCCTATTGTAAATACGTATTAAAATTTTTCTGCGAGGAGTGTCTGTATGAAAATCAGTGCTGAAGAAATAAAGAAAATTGCACTGTTGTCCCGCTTGGAAATCAAGGAAGACCAGATTGACGCTGTCGGGAAACAGCTGAACGACATTTTATCGTATATGGATCTCATGAGTCAGGTAGATATTACAGATGTACAGCCGACGGCTCATGCCGTATCCATGTCCAATGTCATGCGCGACGATGTGCCCCATACGTCCCTGCCAAATGATAAAGCGCTGCAAAACGCGCCGGAACCGGAAGACGGCTATTTCAAAGTGCCGAAGGTCATTCAGGATTAAGGAGGGATATTGTGGTAACGATACATGGATTACACGACAAGCTCGTCAAGGGCGAATTATCCGCTGTTGAATTGACGAAAGCCTATATTGCCCGCAAAGACGCCGTAGAACCGCAGGTTCAGGCTTTTTTGTCGGATAACCGCGAATTTGCGCTGGAAGCGGCTGCTGCCGTCGATAAAAAGATCGCTGCCGGTGAAGCCATTGCCGATTTGGCCGGCGTTCCCGGGGCCATTAAAGATAACATCTGCATTAAAGGGCAGTACGCTACGTGCGCGTCCAAGATGCTGAAACATTTCAAATCGCCGTACAATGCGACGGTTATTGAAAAGCTGATGGATGTCGATTACGTCAGCCTGGGCAAGACCAACATGGATGAATTCGCCATGGGCAGCTCGACGGAAAACTCGGCCTTCCAGATTACGCATAACCCCTGGGGACTGGATTATGTTCCCGGCGGCTCGTCGGGCGGTTCGGCCGCTGCCGTCGCTGCCGGCGAATGCGTATGGTCTCTCGGCTCCGATACGGGCGGATCGGTCCGCCAGCCTGCGGCTTACTGCGGCGTCGTCGGCCTCAAACCGACGTACGGCCTCATTTCCCGCTACGGCCTCATCGCCTTTGCGTCGTCCCTCGACCAGATCGGCACCTTTACGAACGACGTAGAAGACTGCGCCATCGTATTGAATGCTGTTGCCGGCCATGACGCTAAGGACTCGACGTCTATTCCGCAGGCTAAAAAGGACTACAAACAGGCCTTGGTCAACGACGTCAAGGGCATGAAAATCGGCATTCCGGAAGAGTTCTTCGGCGAAGGCCTCGACGCCGAATGCCGCAAGGCCTTGGATGAAGCCATTGAAACGTACAAGAAATTAGGCGCGGAAATCGTGCCGGTCAGCATGCCTCACGTAAAATACGGCATCGCCGCCTACTATATCATCGCGCCGGCCGAAGCCAGCTCCAATCTGGCCCGGTACGACGGCGTCGGCTTTGGCCTGCGTGTCGAAGGCAAGGACATCGTCGATATGTATATCAAGACCCGTTCCGAAGGCTTCGGCCCGGAAGTACAGCGCCGTATCCTTCTCGGCACGTATGTCCTGAGCTCCGGCTATTACGACGCCTACTATCTGCGGGCTATGAAGGTCCGCACGCTTATCAAGCATGATTATGACGAAGCGCTGAAGCAATGCGACGTCCTCCTGACGCCGACGGCTCCGGACACGGCCTTCAAGATCGGCCAGAACAGCGGCAATCCGCTGGCCATGTACTTAGGCGACGTCTGCACCGTTACGCTGAACCTGGCAGGACTTCCGGGGCTCAGCATTCCCTGCGGCTACAAGAACGGCCTGCCTATCGGCATGCAGCTCATCGGCAAGGCTCTCGATGAAGAAACGCTGCTTCGTGCAGCCTACACCTTTGAACAGAATAGAACGGACTTGCGCAAGCCGTTGCCTATGGGGGAGGTTGAATTATAATGAAATACGAATCCGTTATCGGCTTGGAAGTCCACGTCGAACTGAAAACGAAGACAAAGATTTTCTGCGGCTGCAGCACTGAATTCGGCGCCGAACCGAATACCCATGTCTGCCCGGTTTGCCTGGGTCTGCCCGGCGTGCTGCCCGTCCTCAATAAAGAAGTGCTCCACTTTGCCGTCAAGGCAGGACTGGCGCTGCACTGCGACATTTTGCCGTACAGCAAATTTGACCGCAAAAACTACTATTATCCCGATTTGCCGAAAAACTTCCAGACGTCCCAGTTTGACCTGCCCATCTGCAAGGGCGGCTACGTGGATATCGAAGTCAACGGCGAACAGCGCCGCATCCACTTGACCCGCATCCACATGGAAGAAGACGCCGGCAAGCTCGTGCACAGCGGCGGCAGCATCGACACGGCCGATTCGTCCTGCGTCGATTACAACCGCACGGGCGTGCCTCTCCTGGAAATCGTCGGCGAACCGGAGCTGCGCAGCGGCGAAGAAGCGCGGGCCTATTTGGAAAAGCTGCGTTCCATTCTCCAATATTTAGGCGTATCGGACTGCCGCCTTGAAGAAGGCAGCATGCGCTGCGACGCCAACATCTCCGTCCGTCCTGTCGGCAGCGACAAGCTCGGCACGAAGACGGAATTGAAGAATATCAACTCCTTCAGCGGCGTGCAGAAGGGCATTGAATACGAAGCCGTCCGTCAGGCTCAGATCCTCGAAGAAGGCGGCACGATTCAGCAGTGCACCCGCGGCTGGGACGACGCCAAGGGCGTTACGTTCCTCCAGCGCGTCAAGGAAGGCGACAGCGATTACCGCTATTTCCCCGAACCGGATTTGATTCCTATCGAAGTATCGCCGGAATACATTGAAGAAGTCCGCAAGGAACTGCCGGAAATGCCTGACGCCCGCAAGAAGCGCTTTATGGACGAATTGGGCCTGCCCGAATACGACGCCAACCTGCTGACCTTGGAAAAGCAGACGGCAGACTATTTCGAAGACGTCGTCAAATGCGGCATCGATGCCAAGACGGCGTCGAACTGGATGCTCGGCGAATTTGCCAAGCTCCTCAATGAAAACGGCGTAGGCGCTGTCGACTCGCCCGTGCAGCCGGCGGCGCTGGCCGAACTGCTCCAGCTCATCGCTAAGAACACCATTTCCGGCAAAATCGCCAAGAAGGTACTGCCTGAAATGTGGAAATCCGGCAAGTCGGCCAATGACGTCGTAAAAGAACAGGGCCTCGTACAGATTACCGATACGGGCGCATTGGAAGAATTGGTCAAGAAGATCATCGAAGCCAATCCGCAGTCCGTTGCCGACTACAAGGCCGGTAAGAAGAAGGCTATCGGCTTCCTCGTCGGACAGATCATGAAGGAAACGAAGGGCCGGGCTAACCCCGGTGTCGTCAACGAGCTCTTGACGAAAAATTTGCAATAATGTAAATACCGAGTACGAATAGAAAAACCGCTTATGCCGCAATTCAACATAAGCGGTTTTTCCTGTAGGCAGGAGATTATGATGAATATTACAGAAATTAAGGGGAACAGAGATGCCTATATCGAGGCCTTGACGGAGCTGTGGGAACGGTCGGTCAAGGCGACGCATGATTTTTTATCGGCCGACGAAATCGAGGCCATTAAGAAGTACGTGCCGCAGGCTCTGGGCGGCGTGCCCGTATTAGTCGTGGCTCGCAACGAGCAGCAGGTCATGACGGCCTTCCTGGGATTGGATGGCAGCCGTATCGAAATGCTCTTCGTCTCGCCGAACGAACGGGGGAAGGGAATCGGAAAAGCTTTGATCCAGCAGGCCGTGGAACGATACGGGGCTTGGGAAGTAACGGTAAACGAGCAAAATCCCCAGGCTGTCGGCTTTTACGAGCACATGGGCTTTACCGTGTATAAGCGGTCAGATTTGGACGAGCAGGGCAATCCATATCCGATGCTGTACATGAAACTGCTAAAGTAGGTTATCGTAACATATAAAAACCTCTGCCGTCTTACGAACAAACGCGTAAGATAGCAGAGGTTTTGTGCTGCAAATTATAAAAAGATGTATTTCCCAATGAAGATGACCGCCAGAATGTACATGAGCAGGCTGATTTTTTCTCGTTTTCCCGTCAGGACGTTGAGAATGACGTAGGAAATAATGCCGAAGGAAATGCCTTCGGAAATGCTGTAGCAGAAGGGCATGGCGATGATGGTAATGTAGGCCGGAATGGCTTCGCTGAAATCGTCGAAGTCGATGCCGACGACGGAGGTCAGCATGAGGAAGCCGACGATGACCAGGGCCGGCGCGGTGGCGAAGGCCGGGATGGCCATGAAGATGGGCGACAGGAACAGGGACAGGGCGAAGAAGACGGCGACGAATACGGCTGTCAGGCCCGTGCGGCCTCCTTCACTGACGCCGGTAGCGCTTTCGACAAAGGTCGTCGTCGTGCTGGTGCCGAGGACGGCGCCGAAGGTCGTGGCGACGGCGTCGGCCATGAGGGCTCCCTTGATGCGGGGCAGCTTGCCGTCGGCGTCGAGCATGTTGGCCTTGGAGGATACGCCGATGAGCGTACCTAAGGTATCGAAGATATCGACGAATAAGAAGGCGAACATGACGATGAGGAAATCGACGGACCAGAGGCGGCTGAAATCGAGGTGCCCGAAGATCGGAGCGATACTGGCTGGAGCAAAGGCCGCCGCGCCGGCAGATACGTCGGGGATTACGCTGTACATGTGCAGTTCCGGATTGGGGACGTACAGGCCGGTCAGTTCGCAGAGAACTGCCAGTATCCACGTAAACAGGATGCCCCAGAGGACGTTGCCGCGGACGTGGCGGATCATGAGGAAGGCCGTAAACAAGATGCCCAGCATGGCCAGCAGTACCGTAATGCCTACGGTGTGGAAGGTGCCGTCGGCGACGGCTTGCTTAAAGGAAAAGAGGGAAATCTTCGTAGCCGGGTTGGCGACGATGATCTGGGCGTTGAACAAGCCGATGAGGGCAATAAACAAGCCGATGCCGGCGGACACGGCCTTTTTCAGGGTCATCGGTATGGCGTTGAAAATGGCTTCGCGGACGTTCGTCAAGGATAGGACGATAAAGATGACGCCTTCTACAAAGACGGCGGCCAGGGCCATTTCCCACGTATAGCCCATCTGCAGGACTACGGTATAGGCGAAAAAGGCGTTCAGCCCCATGCCGGGAGCCAGGGCGAAAGGATAGTTGGCAAAGAAGGCCATGCACAGCGTGCCGATGAGGGAGGCTAAAGCCGTCGCTGTGAGGACGGCGCCCTTATCCATGCCGGCGGCGCTCAGAATCGTCGGGTTGACGGCCAGAATATAGGCCATGGTCATGAAGGTCGTAATGCCGGCGATGAGCTCGGTTCTTACAGTCGTGCCGTTTTGCGTCAAATGAAACATACGGTCGAGGAAGCTCATAATGCACCCCTTTTGTGAATTTATAAAAATAAAATAAAAACATAGGTATGATTATATCCTTTTCAGGTCGAAATAGCAATGAAAAGGGTAAAAATATTTTTTATAGTCATATAAATTTGTCGTATAGAAGATGTTTTTCGGCAAGATGCTTTGGCTTCCCCGCAGCGGGTATGGTACAATAGGAGTACCTATAATTGGCAAACAAAGGAGAGTTACTTATGGCTTCTGCATATAAAGACTTGTTGAAACGAAGAATTGAAGCGGCCCAGGGGATCATTCCCTGCGACTTGGTTCTTAAACACTGCCGTATTGTCGACGTGTATACCTAGTCCATACGAGAAGGGGACATTGCTGTCATAACGGCGTCCTCGCCGGTATCGGTGGTTCATACGAAGGGCGGCGCGTCGTCGATGCTGGAGGGCGGTATGCCGCGCCGGGCCTCATCGACAGCCATATCTACATCGAGTCGTCCTACGTCAGTCCGGAAGAATTCGGCCGCCTCGTCGTTCCCATGGGGACGACGACGATTATTGCCGATCCTCATGAAATCGCCAATGTCTGCGGGCTGGCTGGATTGAAGTATATGGCCGAAGCGGCGGAGCAGACCGTTCTGGATATTCAGTTCATGGCCCCGTCCTGCGTGCCGGCGACGTCCTTCGACCACAGCGGCGCCGTCATCGGCGCGGAAGAGCTAGCCCGGGCTCTGCAGGACAGTTACATATTGGGCGCAGGGGAATTTATGAACTATCCCGGCGTCGCGGCAGCCCAGGACGACGTGCTGGATAAGCTAGCGGCGGCCCATGAAGCAGGCAAGATCGTCGACGGTCACAGCCCGGGCCTCCATGGCGGCGGGCTGCAGGCCTATGCCGCTGCCGGAATTCGGACGGACCATGAATGCTCCACTGTCGAAGAAGCGCTGGAGCGAATTTCCCTCGGCATGTACGTCCTCCTGCGAAACGGTTCGGCCTGCCGCGATTTGCCGAATCTCATCGGCGCCGTCACGCCGCAGAACCTGCGCCGGTTCCTGCTGTGTTCCGACGATCTGCATTTGAAAACGATATTTTCCAAGGGCCATTTGAACGAGCACCTGCGGCTGTGCGTGCGGCACGGCATTTCGCCGGAAGGAGCCGTCACGATGGCGACGCTCAACGCTGCCGAATGCTACGGCTTGTCGGACTGCGGCGCTCTGGCGCCGGGAAAACGGGCCGACGTCGTCTTGTTTGATGATTTGCAGGAGTTTTCCGTTTGGAAGACCTTTATTGCCGGCGAGGAGGTTGCGTTCGAAGGGGCGTATATTCCGCCTTTTACGCGGTCCGATTCCAGCGCCGTCAGCCATACGGTACATCTGGCTGGTTTTTCTGCCGACAAGCTGCGCATGACCTTGCGCTCGCCGTCGGTCCATACGATAGATATTATCCCCGGCAGCGTCGTGACTCGCAAAGGGACGGCGACAGTAGCCGTCGATGAAAGGGGCGATTTCGTATATGATGCCGCCGCTGATATCGTCAAGGTCGCCGTCGTCGAACGCCATCACGGCACGGGCAATGTCGGCCTCGGCCTGCTGCGGGGCTACGGGCTGACGAAGGGGGCCGTGGCCGTATCCATTGCCCACGATTCTCACAACATCATCGTCGCCGGCGCGAACAACGGCGACATGGCGGCGGCCGTCGAAGCCGTCGCGGCCCAGGAAGGAGGCATTGCCGTCGTGCTGGACGGAGCCGTCATCGCCTCTATGCCCCTACCCATTGCCGGCCTCATGAGCAATCGGGACGGCCATTGGGTAGAAGAGCAGGCCGAAGAAATCTACGCAGCCGGCCACGAAGCGCTGGGCATCCACGAGGATGTGGACGTCGTCATGACCTTGTGCTTTATGTCCCTGCCGGTTATCCCGCAGATTAAGCTTTTAGATACGGGCTTGTTCGACGTAGACGCTTTCGATTTTATGGATATTGAAGCTGACTAAAGGGCAGCGGGAAGGCAGGGAATATGATTATCAGCGTCAGCCGGCGGACTGATATACCGGCCTATTATTCTCCTTGGTTTTGGAACCGCCTCCGGGACGGCTATGTACTGGTGCGACAGCCTGTGAATGAACGGCGCGTCAGCCGCATTGTCCTGCATCCCGACGTCGTCGACGGCTTTGTCTTCTGGACGAAGAACCCCGCGCCTATGCTGGCGAGGCTGGGCGAGTTGGAAGAGTACGCCTATTATTTCCAGTACACCCTGACGGCATACGGCAGCGATGTGGAACCGGGGATTCCGTCGAAGCGGGAGTGCCTTATTCCGGCTTTTCAAGAGCTGTCGCGCCGCATCGGGCCGGAGCGGGTCATTTGGCGGTACGACCCTGTATTTCTCAGTTCTAAATATACGGAAGCGTATCATGTACGGTATTTTGCCGAGCTGGCAGCGCAGCTGGCGCCGTATACGAGGCGGTGCGTCATTAGCTTTCTTGATTACTATCCCCAGATCAGCCGTCCTATGGCCGCCCTGGGTCTAAAGCCCTTTCCGGCTGCGCAGAAACGGCGGCTGGCCTGTGCCTTGGCGGCGATTTGCCGGGCACACGGCCTGCAGATGGAAACGTGTGCCGAAGAACTGGACCTGGCTGAATACGGAATTTCTCATGGTCGCTGCATCGACAAGACCTTGTTTGAACAGCTTTTGAAACAGCCCTTGCTGGTCAAGCGAGATGCGAACCAGCGGCCGGCCTGCGGCTGTGCGGAAAGTATCGACATCGGTGCCTACCGTACATGCCGAGGCGGCTGCCGGTACTGCTATGCCGGCGGCGCAAATCGAGAAGTCAGCAGAATCCATGACCCGGCGTCGCCTTTGTTGGGCGGGTATGTGCGGCCTGAGGACGAGGTGTATGACCGGCATATAACGTCATGCCGGTCGCCTCAGATGGTACTGGAATTTTGATTGCTTTGTAATGCTGTGGGATATAACAAAAAAATGGATTCAGCGCGAGGAGCTGAATCCATTTTTTTGTTGCTTATTTATCGAATTTTTTGCCTGTCAGCATTTCATAGGCTTCTTCGTATTTTTCAATCGTCTTGTCGATGACGTCCTGCGGCAGGAGGAAATCGCTGTCCGGGTTGGCTTTGAGCCAGTCGCGGACGAACTGCTTGTCATAGGACGGCTGGGACTGGCCGGGCTTGTAGCCTTCGAGGGGCCAGAAGCGGGAGCTGTCCGGCGTGAGCATTTCGTCGCCTAATACGATGTTGCCTTCTTCGTCGAGGCCGAATTCAAACTTCGTATCGGCAATGATGATGCCGCGGGACAAGGCGTAATCGGCGCATTTCTTGTACAGGGCGAGGGTGTAGTCGCGGATTTTTTCGGCGTATTCCATGCCCTTGCCGGGGAAGGTCTTGTCGAGGACGGCTGCGCCCTGTTCGAGGGAGACGTTTTCGTCGTGGTCGCCTAATTCGGCTTTCGTGCTCGGCGTGAAGATCGGTTCGGGAAGCTTCTGCGATTCCTGCAGGCCTTCGGGAAGCTGAATGCCGCAGATCGTGCCGTTTTCCTTATAGCTTTCCCAGCCGCTGCCGGTGATGTAGCCGCGGACGATGCATTCCATGGGGATCATGGTCAGCTTTTTGCATTTCATGCTGTTGCCGAGGAACTGTTCCTGCTGGAAGAATTCGGGCATGTCGGCGTTGTCGACGGAGATCATGTGGTTCGGAATAATATCTTTCGTCAAATCAAACCAGAATTTGGACATCTGCGTGAGGATCGCGCCTTTTTTCGTAATCTGGTTTTTCAGGATGTGGTCGAATGCGGAAATGCGATCGGTCGCAACCATGATGATGCTGTCGCCGGCATCGTATACTTCGCGGACTTTACCTGATTTGAACGGTTTGTATTCTTTCATGTTCTGGCCTCCAATATATTTAAAACTATATCCATGATGAATGTACTTATCATATCACAAAATGTAAGACGATGGAATAGGATTGCTCGTTTTTGACCGAAATAACCAGCCGGCGGCGGAGAATGACGGAGAAATATTAAAATATGAGATCCTTTATGAGACGAAGATTAGAAGGAGCTTAAACCTGATGACGGCGGCAGGAACGGCCGATGCAGACCGAGAAGTGAAGAAGAAATACCTGAATGAGGAGGTCTGTATATGAAGAAAGTGCTCATAGGAGTCTGCCTGCTGGCGGCTCTATTCGTTTGGCAGGGAGAGCTGCCGGACTGGCTGGAAGAACCAGCAGCTATGCCGGCTGTAGAAGCGCCTCAGCCCCAGTCGGCCTACGTCTACGTCAGCGGCGCTGTGCGCAAGCCTGGGCTATACGCCTTTGACGAAACGGTGCGCGTCGGCGAAGCCGTCCATGCCGCCGGAGGCGTCTTGCCTTATGCTGATGCGGCGGCTGTCAACTTTGCCGATGAAGCGGCTGACGGCATGCATATTCATATCCCGTACGACTTGAACGGCGCGCCGTCTGTCGGAGAGGCAGACGACGGCCGTATCAATATCAACGAAGCCGACGAGGAAAAGCTGGGCGAGCTGCCGGGCATCGGGCCGGCTATGGCCCGGAAGATTATTGCTTATCGGGACGAGCACGGCTTGTTTTCCAGCATAGAGGAACTGCAGAAGGTCAAGGGCATCGGACCGGCGAAATATAAAGAGCTGCAGGATAAGGTGACGATATGATGTACCGGGGGCTGGGGGCTGTGTCGGCCTTCTGCATCGGCATCGCAGCGGCAGATTATTTGGGGGTATCCTTGACGGAATGGGCTGCCGCCTGTCTTGCCGCCGTCCTCTTAGCCGCGGCGGCGAGAAAAACGCGCTGGGCCTGGCCTCTGATTTTGCTGTTCTGCCTGCTAGCCGGCGGCGCGCGGCTGCAGCTGGCAGCGGAGCAGTACGACGGGCTGCCTCATTATGTCGGCGGAGCCGACATCTATATGGAAGGGACGCTCCGGGAAAAAGGCAGTATGTACGAAACCGACGGCAAGACGATGGCCCGCTATGTCGTCGATATGGAGCGTTTTGCCTATGCCGGAGAAGGCACGTTCCGGGAAGGAGCGGGCGCAGTGTATGTGACTGCTCCGGCCAATCCGTCCTTTCAGCCGTCGGCCCGCGTCGCCTTCCGCGGCGTCCTGCGGCCTATTCGGTATTACGGAAACCGCGGAGCCTACGACGCCCGGCACCGCGACAAGGAAAGCGGCATCTTCTTAAAGGGCTACGGCGACGACGGCGGCCTGACCTTGCTTCAGCCGGCTCAGGGATGGCGTCATACCTTGGCGAAGCTGCGCGAAACCATGACGGACCGCTTCCGCATCGTATTGGGGACGGACGGGGCTCATATCCTGAGCAGCCTGCTCTTCGGCGGCCATTACGACGAGCTGCCGCCGGAGCTTATCGAAAGCTTTAGTATAACGGGATTGATTCATATACTGTCGGTGTCGGGGTCGCACATCGCCTTGCTCCTGTCGGTCGTGCAGATTTTAGGCCGGGCGGCCGGGCTGCGGGGAAAATGGCAGTTTTTTCTGTCGGCTGTCTTCGTCCTTCTGTACGGAGCTATGGCCGAATTCGTCGCCCCCGTCGTCCGGGCGTCCATCATGGGGCTGATTTGTTCCTTCAGCCTGTGGGCCCGGCGGGACTACGCGAGCGTGCAGGCCTTGGCGGCGGCAGTGCTGCTCATGCTGCTGTACAGTCCGTATTTGCTCTATGATTTGAGCTTCCGCCTGTCCTGCGGCGCATCGGCGGGTATTGTCCTTCTCAGCGGCAAGGTGCGGCCCTGGTTTTCCGCCCTGCCGGCGCTGCTGCGCGACGGCCTGTCCGTATGCCTGTGCGCCCAGGTCTTGCTGCTGCCGCTGCTGTTTGCCAATTTCCATGCCTTTCCCGTTTATTCCTTTGCAGCCAATCTCCTCGTCGCCCCCGTATTGGATTTGGTCATCGTTTTAGGACTGGCTGCCGCCGTTCTCGGTTTTCTCTGCGATCCCGCCGCCCATATGGTCCTGCACGGCGTGTCGCCCCTTCTGGCCCTGGCCGTGAAGGGAAATTATTTTCTGTCGGCCTTGCCGCACAGCCGTTTCTGGGCCGGAGCCATGTCTCTGCCGGTTGTCGCCGCCTGGTATACGGCCCTTGCCGCCGTCTTCGTCTGGCCTCGACAGAGGCGCATCTTGCTGGTCTTGGCAGCCGTCGCCGGCCTCGGTTCCTGGGGCTGGGGGCATCTGCATAAGCCTGAGGCCGTCGTCCACATCTTCGATTTGGGACAAGATAAGGCGACGTGCGTCGTCTATGATGATGATTCTGTATATCTGTGGTATAATAAAAGTTCCTGGGCGAACCCTGAGCAGGCGGCCTATACGCTGACGCCGGCATTGCGGTATGAAGGCGTATTCCGTCTGACCGGCTGTACCGTCGTCGGCTGCGAGCCGGAGAAAACGGCGGCTCAGATAGAGGAGAGATTTACCCTGGACAGGCCGTGCCGCTTGGCTGACGACGCCATGCCCGTCGCTGCTGCAGAAGGGGCGATTCCCTATTACCTGTACGACGGCCTGCCGCAGAAACGGCTTCCCGACGGAGCTTGTATCGAGCTGCGCCAGCTGCCGCCGTACGATGAAAAGACCTTTCCCAGCCGGGCTGCGGCGCTGATTTTCTATCGCGGCGGCGGTCATGACGAACGGTACGACGAATGGACGGAAGGGGCGGCCTTATACGATATTCCCTGGTTTTCGCCGGCTCGCGACGGACAGATTACGGGAATCTATCGAAAGGGCGAGTGGACTTTTACGGCCCAGGGCGGAGAGTAGACGATGAAACCAATAGCAGTGATATATGGAACAGAAGAATATTTGATGGAGCAGGCCCGGCGGCGTTTCGTTGCCGACTGCCAACAGCGGGCCGGCGGTGACGCGGCGGTGCGGCAGTTCAAAAAGGACGCCCCTGCGGCGTCGGTCGTCGAGGCCTTTGAAGGGACGAGCCTGTTCGGCGGCGGCAGCGTCGTCGTATGGACCGAGTGCCCCTTCCTGCCGATAAAGCGCGGCGGCCGGTCGCGCAGCAAGCTGTCAAAGGAAGAGACGTGGTTTTTGGAAAAGCTGCGGACCCTGTCCGATGAAAACGGCGTCCTGTTTTATACCAAGGGAAACATAGACACGGGCTGCGCCTTTTTCAAGGAGCTGCGCCCTATGGCCGACGTCGTCGCAGGCGAGGCCGTGACGGAGAAAAACGTCATGCCCTACGTCTGTGATTTCCTGGAAGGCCGGGGGAAGAAGCTGACCCTGCGGGCCGAGCAGTACCTGCGCGGATTATTTCAGACCTGGGGCGAGATTTCCCTCATGTACGTCTTTTCCGAGCTGGAAAAGCTGTGCATTTCCCTGGACGACGGCCGGCGCAGCGTCGACGAAGCCGACGTGGCGGACTTGTTCGCCGGGACGATGGAGAAAAACTTGTTCACCTTTATGGACTATTTCCTGCGCCGCGACGGCCGGCACGTCGTGCCTTTTTTGGAAGGGCTGTTTTCGCGGCAGGACTTGTTCCTGAAAAACGTAGGCTATATGATGTCCCGCCTGCGTCTGCTTCTGGCATATAAGGAATTAAAGGAAGCCGGCATGGGCCAGCGCCAGTGCGAATCCATCATGACGCAGATCAATAAGGGAAGAAGTGTAAAATATGTGTTATATCACTTGCAAAAAGCGGCGCCCTATTGGACAATAAGAGAGTTACAGGAATTGATTACCAATATATTTACATTACAGCGCAATATTCGCAGAGGCACGGCGGCGATAGACGACATCGGGCCGCTGATCTGCCTGTATTGCCGAACTAAAGGCAGGGTTTAACGTTGGATGATGAAGAAAAGAAGGCGCGCAAAGAGCGCATGAAGGACTATCGCCGCCGCTATCGGGAAAAGCACGGCATCGTCGAGAAACGGCGGCCGTGGAAGAAGGCAATCGGCGCCGTCGCCGCTCTTTGCGTCCTGGCCTTCGCCGGATTTTTTGCCGCCCAGAGCGCGGCGGCGGACAGGGTAACCCTCGACGGCCAGCCCGTGCGGGACTGGACGGAGGAACAGGCGCGCCAGTATGTAGACGATAAAGAAGGAGAGCTCAAGGGCCGGACGATTCGCCTGACCGGCGAAGACATAGACGAGACGATCGACTTCGACGACTTGGAGCTGCAATTCGACAAGGAAAAAATCTTTAATGACGTGTATCTCGTCGGCCGCCGCGGCACGCCGTGGCAGCGCCTGAACGACGTCGTCGCGACGCTGCGGTTCGGGAAAGACGTGCCCCTGTCCCTCAAGGTAGACGAAGAAAAGCTGGACGAACGGATTCAGCAAATCCACGATGTCTACGACAAGGCTCCGGAAAACGCCTACGCCGTGCCCAACAGCGACAACAAGACCGTATCCATCCACAAGGAAAAGGATCGCATCGTCCTCGATGACGCGGCGCTGAAACAGCAGATTCACGACCAGCTGGACCGCGGTGTTACGGAGGACATGGAAGCGCCGGTCCAGTCGCGGGAGGAAGCGGCTGTCAAGGAAGGGGACTTAAAGGATATCGACACAGTGTTGTCCTATTATACGACCCACTTTGACGACTCCAACAAGGATCGGAATGAAAATATCGCCATTGCCCAGAAGCGGCTCAACCATGCCCTCGTACCGGCCCAGAAGGACTTTTCCTTCAACGGCTACGTCGGCACGCGGACCCGCGACAAGGGATACAAGGACGCGCCGGTATATTTTGACAACAAGCTCGTCCCCGACGCCGGCGGCGGCGTCTGCCAGGTCAGCACAACCCTGTTTAACGCCGTCCTGCGGGCTGGATTATTCATCGCCGGCCGGGCGCCCCATTTTGCCCCGGCGGCGTACGTGCCCGTCGGCATGGATGCGACCGTAGCCGATAATTCGCTGGATTTCGCCTTTACCAATCCCTTCCAGCGTCCCGTATATATTTACACCGTTGCCGGCGCCAATACGGTGACGACGTACATCCTGGGCAACCATGCCGATACGTGTACGACGACCTTCCAGACGATTCACTTGCAGAACCTGCCCCATAAGGTCATCCGCAGGCACAGCGACGCCGTCACCTCTGATGTCTGCGAGCAGGTCGGCTACGACGGCCACGACATCGTCATCCGCCGCACCGTCAACTATACGGACGGCGACAAATATACCGATACGATAGAATCGCACTACGCGCCGAACGATGAAATCATCGTCACCAACGGGCCGGCGTCGGAAACAGTCGTCCAGACGTCGGACCTGCAGCCTCAGGATGTGCTGATCAACGCGCCTCACGATATGTTTGCCTTTTAGCTGGCTGCCTGCCGGCAGGGCGACCCTGATATTTCTGAAAGGATATACGATTGATGAAAGTATGGCATATTGTCCCTAAGCAAGAGCTACTCATATCCCTCGACGCGGATCATACGGTATGCGTCGAAGAAATCTGTGTTTCGCCGGCCGAACATGCCTGGCAGGTCCGTACCCAGTCGGACCGGGCCGTGGCGGATATGACGCTGCTGCGGCGCAAGGTATGCAGCCGCCTGGATTTAACCGGGAAGGTAGACGTCGTGCACCAGGTCATGGCGATTCACCACGGCGGCGACCTGCCCTTAGCGGCGGCTGGCGACGACGAAGGACTGCGCAGCGTAGCCAATGTCTATACGGACGATCTGGACGGTTACGATATTCCTCATGAGGACTGCTACGACAGCCTGTATGAAGAAGACGCCGAGCTGTTTGACGAAGACTATAAAAAGGCCTGCAAGGCCGCCTGCGACGGCGGAAGCTCCCGCAGCTCGTCGGCTCCGGCAGGAGGGGGAGCCAGCGCATCCGCCGACGGCGGCAACAGCCGCGTCTGGTACGGCAAGGCCTTTGGCGGCGACGTGACGCCTATTACGGAAATCCTCGGCGAAGAACGAAATAACGTCATTATTAAGGGGAAAATCGTCAAGCTTGAATTCCGCGAGCTGAAATCGAAGCGCATCCTCTTGTCCTTCCAGATTGCCGACTCGACGAACGGCATCTCGGCCCGTCAGTTTTTGACTGTCGGAAACGGCGGCGGCAAGTTCCGTCAGAAAAACGCCATGTCTGCCGACGAGTACGCGACCTTTTCCCAGCGCATGAAGGTAGGGGCCTACGTCCGCATGCGCGGCGACGTCGTATACGATACGTACGTCAACGACTACGTTTTCAACGCCAACGACATCATGGCCGACGACGAAGGCGTTACGGTCGAACGGGAAGACAACAATCCGACGCCGCGCGTCGAGCTCCACCTCCATACGGTCATGAGCGACATGGACGCCTTGATTACGGTCAAGCAGCTCATTAAGACTATCAAAAAATGGGGCCACCCGGCCATCGCCGTCACAGACCACGGCGTCGTCCAGTCCTTCCCGCTCCTGCAGGAGCTGTCGACGGATAAGACGAACAATATCAAGGTCATTTACGGCATGGAAGGATACCTGTTTGACGAAAAAATCGATCAGTCCTACCATATCATCATCTTGGCGAAGAATCAGGTCGGCATCCGCAACCTGTACAAGCTGGTCAGTATTTCCCATTTGAAATACATCTACCGCGGCCGTCCCCGTATTCCCCGGGCTGTCCTGAACGAGTACCGCGAAGGGCTTATCCTCGGCTCGGCCTGCGAAGCGGGCGAACTGGTTCGTTCTATGGTGCAGAAGAAGCTGCCCTATGAAGAACTGAAGAAAATTGCCGATTATTACGACTATTTGGAAATCCAGCCTTTGACGAACAACAGCTTCCTCGTCCGCGAGGGCTACGTGCCTGACGACGAAGGCCTGCGGGACATCAACCGCACGATCCTGCGCATCGGCGACGAGCTGGGCAAGATGACTGTCGCGACGTGCGACGCCCACTTTCTCAACCCGGAAGACAAGATATACCGGGAAATCCTCATGACCGGCAAGGGCTTTAAGGACGCCCAATTCCAGCCCGACTTGTACCTGCGCACGACTGACGAAATGCTGGAAGAATTCGCTTACCTCGGCGAAGAACGGGCTCGCGAAGTCGTCATTACCAATCCCAACAAGGTCAATGAAATGATTGAAGACGTGCGCCCCGTGCCGAAGGAAACGCTGTACTTCCCGCAGATTGCCGGCTCGTCGGAGGCCCTGAAGAACATGTGCTATGAAAAGGCCCATAAGATTTACGGCGATCCCTTGCCGCAAATCGTCGAGGACCGGCTCATCGAAGAATTTACGTCTATCCTGGGCCACGGCTTCGGCGTGCTCTATTACATCGCCCATAAGCTCGTTAAGCATTCCAATGACGACGGCTACCTCGTAGGCTCCCGTGGGTCCGTCGGCTCGTCCTTCGTGGCGACCATGTCCGACATTACGGAAGTCAATCCCTTGCCGCCTCATTACGTTTGCCCGAACTGTCAGTGGAGCGAGTTCTTTACGAAGGGGGAAGTCGGCGGCGGCTTCGACCTGCCCGATAAGAAATGCCCGAAGTGCGGCGCAGAGCTGCATAAGGACGGCCACAACATCCCCTTCGCGATTTTCCTGGGCTTCGACGGCGACAAGGTACCCGATATCGACTTGAATTTCTCTGGCGAATACCATCCGAAGGCCCATAAATACACGGAAGAACTGTTCGGCAAGGACAACGTATTCCGCGCCGGCACCATCGGCGCCGTCAAGGATAAGACGGCCTACGGCTACGTCATGAAATGGGCCGCCGCCCGGGGCATGCAGGTCAACGACGCCTACGTCAACAGCCTGGTCAGCGGCTGCACCGGCGTCAAGAGTACGACGGGCCAGCATCCCGGCGGGGTCATGGTTATCCCCCGCGACATGGACGTCCATCACTTTACGCCTGTCCAGTACCCGGCTAACAAGAAGGACAGCGGCATCATTACGACCCACTTCGACTATCACTCCATCGAAGGCCGTCTGGTAAAACTGGATATACTCGGCCATGATGATCCGACGGTTATCCGCATGCTCGAAGACATGACCGGCGTCGACGCCAAGACCATTCCCTTCGACGACCCGGCGACGATGAGCCTGTTCAGCACGCCCAAGGCCTTAGGCGTGACGGAAGAAGAGCTGGGCTCCAAGGTCGGCAGCCTGGGCATTCCCGAATTCGGCACGTCCTTCGTCCGCAAGATGCTCGTCGACACCAAGCCCAAGACCTTCTCGGAATTGGTGCGCATATCCGGCTTTTCCCACGGTACGGACGTATGGCTGAACAACGCCCAGGACCTCATCACGTCGGGCACGGTGCAGCTGAAGGAAGCCATTTCCACCCGCGATGACATCATGAACTATCTCATTCAGCACGGCATCAAGCCCAAGACGAGCTTTAAGGTCATGGAAAACGTCCGTAAGGGCAAGGGCATCGACAAGCTCAACAAGCTGGGCCAGAAGACGTCCAATTACGAAGAAGAGCTCAAGGAAGGCCACATTCCCCAGTGGTTCATCGATTCGTGCCATAAAATCGGCTACCTCTTCCCGAGAGCCCACGCCGTAGCCTACGTCATGATGGCCTTCCGCATCGCCTGGTTTAAAATCAATTACCCCTTGGCCTATTACGCGGCTTTCTTTACGATCCGCGCCAAGGCCTTCAAGCTGTCGGCTATGATACACGGCCTGGAAGGGCAGCGGCAGGCTATGAAGGACATTATGGCCAAGGGCAAGAGCGCTACGAAAATCGACATGGACTTGTATTCGTCCCTGGAGCTGGCCGTAGAAATGAGCCTGCGGGGCTACTCCTTTATGAACGTCGATATCAGCCGCTCCGACGCCACGCGCTTTACTATCTGTGAGGGCAAGATCCTGCCGCCCTTTACGGCCATCGACGGCCTGGGCGTCAGCGTAGCCGAGCAGATCGTATCGGCCCGCAGCGAAGCGCCCTTCAGCTCCAAGGCCGACCTCAAGATCCGCGGCAAGGTGCCCCAGCCGGCGCTGGAGCTCATGGCCGAAGAAGGCTGCCTGGGCGACCTCCCCGAAGACGAGCAGATTGATTTGTTCGCTATGTAAGGTTTTTCTCGACATTCTGTCTAAACTGTTTTATAATTAAGTGTGAGTTTTATACGCTAAAGGATAAAAGCAGAGAAGGAGATGACCTGCCCATGAGCGCCAATGAAAAGTTGAAGGATTATCTTCACGACCAGCTGTTTTCGGCAATATTGCAGCTGCAAAATTTAGACGAATGCTACGAATTCTTTGAAGATATATGCACGGTGCAGGAAATGAAGGCCATTGCGGCCCGCCTCGAAGTCGCCCGCATGCTCAAGGCCGGCGATATTTACGAGGACATCGTCAAGAAGACCGGCGCCAGCACGGCGACGATCAGCCGCATCAAGCGCTGCCTCATGTACGGCAGCGGCGGCTATGAAAAAATCCTGACCCGCATGGCCGAGCACGATCCGGAATTTTTAAAGACGACGTCCAACCGAAAGCACGGCCACGGGCAGGACGCATAATACGATACAGCAGAAAGGCTCCCGTTTGGGCGGGAGCTTTTTATGTGGAAAGGATGAATGACGAATGAAAGCGAAGATCAACGTCACGGTCTTTCAAAACGGCGACGTCGATATATTGCAGGCCTCGGTGTACGAGGAGCTGTGGAAGGACTACAAGGCCTTTAAAGGACGAGCCCGGCGGCATCACGAAAAAGACTCGGCGAAAGGGGAGTTCTTTGCCAGACGGTATGAACGGGCTGCCTTGCTGACGCTCTTTGCTTTTTTGGAAGGCGTCGTCGACAGATGGCTCAAGGAAGCGGCCGCAGCGGCGGACACCGAACCGGTCGGACTGCCGACGCTGAGCGATAAGTGCCGTCACCTGACGCAGATGGCTTGCCTGCCGCCCTTTCGCGGCATTACGTACGACGCGGCCCGTCTTCTGACCTTTACGGGACGATATGAGCAGGCCGATCTGGCCCTGCTGGAGCACGTCGACGGCAGCCTCCTGCAGGCCATAGAAGACGAAGCAGACGAGTACATGACCTTCATAGAGCGGGCGACAGGCTTCACGCGCTTCCCCCACTTGAACGCTGGCACGGCTGCCATTATGGAAACCATCGGTTCGTGGAGGCAGTAGGGGCGGAGCAAAAATTCCTAAAGGAAATGATAAAAACTTTTTGAATAACAAAAGCAATGCACAGCTCGGCGTATATGAAGCAGGTTGAAGACAAATTTTCAGCCTGCTTTTTTTGTATGTCTTCGACAGAGTGTGCTCTTTGTCCGCCATAGCCAGGAAATACGAGGATTCTGCCCATTGAATGTATACAGGAAGAAGCAATACATGCAAGTCGTATGCATATTACTTCTACGTTGAAGAAAGCAGACTATACTGTCCCAGGAGATATATTGTGGAGTATATCTGTTGTCATGACATAAATTACCTGATTTCTCGCTTTAACAAGGTAAAGAAATGTGCGGTTTATTTGGTGAAAAAACGACGCAAATATGCCCACCCGTGCAATATCACATGGGGTGGATTGAAAATAGATAAAATAATTATAATTACTGAATTTATATTCACACAAATAAAAACAAGAGATAGTGATCTCATCTTACCTAAACTGATTTTACCATTATCTATGATGAGTTTTAATCATAGATAGAATAATGTATTCATAAAAAAATTTGCAATATCCCTTGTTACATATCATATATTTAACGTATCAGGGGATATTGTAATTTTCTATCATATATGATAGACTAAAACTCATAAGAGGAGGTGAACGACATGATCTCTGGCTGGAACCGTTTGACATACAGGAATACCGTATCAAACCGTATGAATATGAATATTAATACGGGGGGGGGGTACCGTAGTGATAAGACGTACTCCTCTGTTTCTCATGCCCTTATTGTAACTGACAACATCCGGGGATACGTGTGCCCTGTTATATATAATGTGTTTTTTAGGCAGCATAGGCGTATGCTGTCTTTTTTGCGTGCCTGTATAGGGACGGCGCGGTATATGACTGCTGGAGATAGCGGGGGATACCGATGAAGCGGCAGGCTGTATGCGCCGTGTGCGGCCGGGAATTTACGGCCGACCGCGTCACGCAGAAATACTGCAGTTCCTACTGCCGCCGCTACGCCCACCGGCACGGCGCGAACAATCATGTCCGTTCGTCGCGGAAAAAGGAAGCCCTGCGCACCTTCCGCTGCCTGAAATGCGGCAAGCTGGTGCGGGTGACCGAGCCGACGGACCGGCGCATCAAGTTCTGTTCGGCCCACTGCGAGCGCCTGTACTGGAAGCATTCCAAGAAGGTCAGTTCCGTCGTCATCCGGAGAGCCTTCCGATGCCGCAACTGCGGAACCTTCGTAGAGGTAACGGAGCCGAAAGACAAGCGGACGACCTTTTGCAGCCAGGCCTGCCGGGAAAAATGGTTTTCCCTCAACAGAAATAAAAACACATTACATATAAAAGACAATCCTGTTAGAAGGAGGAGTATTGTATGAATAAGATTTACAAAGTCATTTGGAGTAAAGTAAAGCATCAGTATGTCGTCACATCGGAATTCGCCCACAGCTGCACGAAGAGTACGACGAGCCGCGTAGGCAGAAGCGCTGCAGCTGTATTGGCTGCATTGGTATTGACGACAGGGGTATGCGCCGTTCCGGCTCAAGCAGCGGATCCAACGCTCGAAGAGCTGTATTATGAACAATTGAACAGCACCGTTCACAACGACGAAACTTCGTCGCCGGTGGTAAAACTGGTTGAAGCACCGACTGCGGTGCCGACTGCCGCAAAAGACGGTGAACAGGCCGTTGACAACGACACGCAGACTGGCGAAGACGGCGGCATGACAGGTGCGGCTGACCAATATACGGTGGTCAACGAAGACGGATTCTACGCCAGCAATACGAAAGGTACCCATAACACGTTGAGCAAAGACGGCCTGTGGGTTGGCGGTACGGACGATAATACGGGTTTCCATGTCGATAATGACGGCAACGTCCGCACGACGGGAAGAGTTACAGCTACATCAGAACAGGGCGATGTTATCATTTCAAACGGTCAAGTGTCCACTCATAATGAAAATGGCACAGCTTCGTTGAGCGGTGACGGCTTGGTTATTGCCAGCGATAAAGGCGCTGCATACTTAGGTGACGGTCAACTGATAGTTACCGGAGGTGTTCAAGCTGGAAATGTTCGAGTTAATACAGATGGAAACAATACAATCACTGGATTGACAAATACGACTTGGGATGGCGTGACAGATACACCGGATCGTGCGGCGACAGAAGGCCAGTTGGGCCAAGTTCAGGGCGATCTCGATGAACTGAACGAAGCTGCTGTAAAATACGATTCGGACGGCCAAGGTGGCTATACAGATAATGTCACTATCGGCGGAAACGTTACTGCCAATTCGTTCCAGAATACGGACGGCAGCTTCAGCGTAGATGCCAACGGCAATGTGGACGCCGAAACGGTGAAATCCGAAGGTATGTCCGTGGTTGACGAAGACAGAAACACAACGTTCCAAGTCTTGTCGAATGGTGATGTAACAGCTCATGATGTAACTGCCAATACGGTCGATGCCAATGCTGTCACCGCAACAACGGTAACAGGCGGTACGGTCATCGGAGAAACGATTCAGAATGCCAACGGCAGCTTCAGCGTAGACGCTAACGGCAATGTGGACGCCGAAACGGTGAAATCCGAAGGTATGTCCGTGGTTGACGAAGACGGAAACACAACGTTCCAAGTCTTGTCCAATGGTGATGTAACAGCTCATGATGTAACTGCCAATACGGTCGATGCCAATGCTGTCACTGCAACGACGGTAACAGGCGGTACAGTTATCGGAGAAACGATTCAGAATGCCAACGGCAGCTTCAGCGTAGATGCCAACGGCAATGTGGACGCCGAAACGGTGAAATCCGAAGGTATGTCCGTGGTTGATGAAGACGGAAACACAACGTTCCAAGTCTTGTCCAATGGTGATGTAACAGCCCATGATGTAACTGCCAATACGGTCGATGCCAATGCTGTCACTGCGACGACGGTAACAGGCGGTACGGTCATCGGAGAAACGATTCAGAATGCCAACGGCAGCTTCAGCGTAGATGCCAACGGCAATGTGGACGCCGAGACGGTGAAATCCGAAGGTATGTCTGTGGTTGATGAAGACGGAAACACAACGTTCCAAGTCTTGGCGAACGGCGATGTAACGGCTCATGATGTAACGGCAACGACAGTAACAGGCGGTACCGTCATCGGGGAAACGATCCGCAACACCAATAATAGCTTCAGCGTAGATGCCAACGGCAATGTAGACGCTGAAACGGTGAAATCCGAAGGTATGTCTGTGGTTGACGAAGACGGCAATACGACGTTCCAAGTCTTGTCGAACGGCGACGTAACGGCGCATGCCGTGACAGCGACGACAGTAACGGGCGGCACGATTCAGAATGCTGATGGCAGCTTCAGTGTAGACGCCAACGGCAATGTAGATGCGGAAACGGTGAAATCAGAAGGGATGTCGGTCGTCGATGAAGACGGCAATACGACATTCCAAGTGTTGGCGAACGGCGATGTAACGGCGCATGATGTAATTGCTAATTCCTACAGCAATGTCAACGGCACGTTTGTTGCTGACGAGAATGGCAAAGTTACAGCGGAAAAAGGCGATATTGGCGATGTATGGTTGTCGGAAGGCAATATTTCCAACGTGAAGAAGATCACGGCGGAAAGCGGCAATATTGGCGACGTCAAATTGGCAGATGGCAAAGTCACGGCTGAAAAAGGCGATATCGGCCACGTATGGTTGTCGGAAGGCAACATTTCCAACGTGAAGAAGATTACGGCGAAAAGCGGCAATATTGGCGACGTCAAATTGGCTGATGGTAAAGTCACGGCTGAAAAAGGCGATATCGGCGATGTATGGCTGTCGGAAGGTACCATTTCTCACGTGCAGAATATCACGGCCGAAAGCGGAACGATTGGCAATGTCGAATTAGATGATGGCAAAGTCACGGCAGACAAAGGAGACATCGGCGACGTATGGTTGTCGGAAGGCAATATTTCCAACGTAAAGAATATCAAAGCGGAAAGCGGCAATATTGGCGACGTCAAATTAGCTGACGGCAAAGTAACGGCCCAAAAGGCTGATATTGGCGGAGTATTTATTAAGAACGAAAGCATTCAGGCTGGAAATATCAAGATCAACGAAAACGGCTCAAATGAAATTACAGGTCTTTCTAATACGAGATGGAACGATGGAACACCTGTAGACGAAGATCGTGCCGCAACAGAAGGTCAGTTGTCGACTGTTCAAGGTTATGTAGATGATCTGGAAAAGAAGACACAGCACATTACTCATACGGCGACTGACAACGGTCACTATACCACTATAGAAGACCATACGAACTTTAACAGCGACGGCAGCATCGACGCTGTGAACGGCCAGTTCAGAGTGACCAGTGATGGCGGGCTTCTTCTTAAGGACGAAGATGGCAATAAAACCTTCAAAATTTACAATAGTACTGGCGGTATGGAAGCTGCAAAGGGGCAATTCAAAGTCAACGGTAAAACAGGGGAAGTTTCTGTCGGCAAGAAAGGTGAAAACGAGTATGCTTTCACCGTAAATAAAGATGGTGATATCTCCACGTCTGGCACCTTATCTGTCAGCAACGGCAAATTTGCTGTTGATACAGATGGCAATACGGAAGTCGACGGCACGATGGTAATCCAAGGCCAGACGATTATCAATGCCAATGCCGATATCAAAGGAAGCCTTGAAGCCGCAGGCAATAAGTTCAAAGTCGACGGAAACACAGGCGAAGTGACTGCGCCTAAGGGCAATATCGGCGGCGTCATTTTAGAAACGACGGACGATGGCAAGAGCAAGGTCAAAGCAGATAAAGCCGACATCGGCGGTGTTATTATTAAAGATAAAGGCATTGAAGCTGGTACTGTACAGATTAACAAAGGCAGTGCAACGGATAACCGCGTCTTAGATGTCAATGGCAATTTTGCTGTTTATAATGACGGAGCCTTTAAAGCCGCTGGTGAAAACTTTGTCGTTAAAGCCACTGGCGATGTAACGGCTAATTCGTATCGTAACGCTAATGGCACGTTTACAGCTGATGAAACTGGCCTTGTAACAGCAACGAAAGCGCAAATAGACAATGTAACGATTGGCGGTGAAGACCCATCTGCTGCTATTAAGGTCAGCGATGATAACTTTATCGTTTATAATGATGGAGCATTCCAAGCGGCAGGACGTAAATTCTTAGTTAATAATCAAGGTGAAATGACTGCTGCAGCGGCAACGGTGGATAATGTTGTCATTGATAATAACCAAGTGACAGGTCTTTCTAATACAACATGGAATCCTGAAGATCCTGATTCTATAGTAGAAGACAGGGCAGCAACGGAAGGACAACTCCTTGATGTTCAAGGCAATCTCGATACGCTGGCAAAAGGCGCAGTGATGTATGACGTAGACGAAGACGGAAACGTTACGGATAACGTAACCATTGACGGCAAGATGGAAGCCAGTGAATTTGCGAATTCCAACAATACGTTCATGGTAACTGAAGACGGAGCTATCTGGGCTAGCGGCGGCGGCAATATTGACGGCGTAGGATTCCAGGACGGTGTAGTGACAGCTCCGGAAGGTATCAGTGCAGGATATGATGCCTTTAAGGTAGATGCCCAAGGCAATGTCAGCACAGATGGTACGATTATCGCTCAAGGCAATTCAA
>NZ_NFIY01000002.1:0-198729 GCF_002163455.1 Megasphaera sp. An286
GTGATTGCTCCTTTGTTGATGATTTCTCGCAAAACCATTTTAACATGAAGCTTCACTATGGATTTTTGTTTTTTTGATTACCTGTTCAAATTCATTTTACAATTAACCATAAGCATATACTGTTTCGTTTTGTCATGCCAAAGGAGGATGTATCATGGGATTTTTTAGTGAAATGCTGGGCAATGCGTCGGAAATAAACATTGATGAAATCCGCGAGGACTATGCCAAGTTTTTGGCGCCGGGCGAGCGCATTGAGCACGCCTACCGGCTGATTCGCGATTTGTTTATCTTTACGGATAAGCGGCTCATTCTCGTCGACGTGCAGGGATTGACCGGGAAAAAGACGGAATACCTCTCGATTCCCTATAAAAGTATTACCCATTTCAGCATCGAGACCGCCGGCCACTTCGATTTAGACGCCGAGCTGAAAATCTGGATTTCCGGCATGGGCACGGAGCCGTTGTGCAAGCGGTTCAACAAGAGCCTGAACATCTATGCGCTGCAACAACTGCTGGCGCAATACATTTTTTAATCTGATACGTGCAAAGAGGCCTGCTTGTAGCAGGCCTCTGTTTTATATGAGCGCATTTCAGCAATTTCCCGTATACACATGGGACAAATACGTTCCGGCAATATCCCTCAGGCGATATACTGTTTCTACCTTCGTCGGCCCCCGGTCGGTCAGGCGGTACTGCGGGAAAAAGCGGGTAACGTGAAGGGGGATGTCTGCGTCCAGCGACGCAATCCATTTCGCTTCGGCTTCCATTTCGTCTTCGCCGTCGTTTTCACCGGGAACGATCAGCGTCGTCAGCTCGACGTGGCAGTCCCGGGCTGCTCTGGCGATAAACGCCTTAACCGTTTCCAGATTTCCGCCCAGCTTCTGGTAATACTCGTCGGAAAATCCCTTCAAGTCGATATTCATCGCGTCTATATAGGGCAGCAGCTCTTCCAATACGGGCAGTTCGGCAAAACCATTAGTCACCATGACGTTCTTCATGCCCCGCTCATGAACCAGCCGCGCCGTGTTGCGGACAAATTCATAGCCTACGAGAGGCTCGTTGTACGTAAAGGCGATACCCATATTTCCGTGGCTTCGGTACGCCTCGGCCAAGGCCGCCAGCTGTACCGGCGTAATCTCCCGCCAGGGAACGTCGGCCTGGCCGGCCATGGAGATTTCGTGGTTTTGGCAAAACGGGCAGGCTAAATTGCAGCCGAAGGTGCCGATGGAAAGGATCATGCTGCCGGGATAAAACCGGCGCAAGGGCTTCTTCTCGATGGGATCCAGCATAAGAGACGTAATCTTGCCGTAATTGACGCTGACAATACGGTTTTGTTCTCTCTTCCGGGCCCGGCAGCGGCCGTACTGGCCTTCAGCCAACGTGCAGTGATGGGGACAGACGGGACAGTGAAGCAGGCCTTCTCCCCGCGCTCTTTGGGACAGCGTAGTGTTCGTCATCAATAGTGTCTCACCACCTCAAACCGTTCCAGCTGTACGTCCTCGTCGGCGGAGATGCCGGCTTTGCGCTTGGCAATGGCCACCTGTGCCTGTACCGTATCAACGCCCTCCAGATTGGGCAGGAGCAGCCCTCTCCGGCTGCCTTTGGTCACGATGACGCCGTACCGCCGTACGTCCAGTTCTTCTTCTGATGCGATGATTTCAGCTGGGCTAAGCACGTCGACGCTGTATTCCAGCCGCTCTAATTCATCTTCCCTTACAGCATGAAACCGCGGGTCCTTCGTCGACGCGCTGACGGCATTTTCGATGATTTCCTCAGCGATGCTGTTTCGTACCGGCCCAATCGTGCCGATACAGCCCCGCAGAGCCCCTTCTTCTTTTAGGGAAACGAATACGCCAGCCCGGTTGGCATACATTTCGTCAGGAAGTCCGTCAGGCACGCTGATTTTTTTGCCCGTCCGTATGTACGTTTCTATGGTCTGCCGTGCCAGGCGCACGTACGCGTCTTCCGCCTCTTTCCGCCGGGCAGCCTGAGCGCAGACTCGTTCTTCATACTGACGCAGGAAATCGCGCTGCGGCGCAGCCCCTTCCGTTTCATACACGCAGACGCCGTATCCCACGCCGAAAGGCCCTTCATAAGACAGTCTTTCGGCTTTGACAGCCAGGCTGTCTAATGCCCCAGACATGATGACGAAGGAGCGCTGACCGCATTCCGCCGCCTTGGCGCAAAAATCTTCGGACAAATCGAAAAGACGGCCAAAGTCGCCCCTTCCCATGATGTCCATGATTTCCGAGTCGTATACAGGCCCTTCGGCCTGAAAACCGTACGGGCCGTCGTCTTTGAGCTTATGGGATAAATCGCCGCTGGCGATGACCGCAATGCGCCGCTCTAATAGCTCCGCCGTTTTTTGAATGCACTGGCCCAGCTTATAGTGCTGGGAAAAGGGCAGGCCCGACAGGCCGATGCGCACCGTTCGGTATCCTTCGTAATACTGATTCAGAAACCAAAGGGGAATCATCGTCCCGTGATCCAGACTGCTGTCCCGTTCGCCCAGGGTACCGGCCGAAACACCGCAGCCCGCCGCCTTGCGGGACAGCATATCGACGAATTCTGTATCATACTGCACCTTGATTTCTACTTGGGGAGCCCGGAAGGCCCCGAAATTCCCCTGCGCCCCGCGGCCCGGCGAAATATGAAAATAATCGGCATACATGACCGAATGAGGCGACAAGACGACGACCATATCGGGCTTCCACGCCGCCAGCCTCTTGGCCGCTTCATGATATGCCTGTATCGTCGCCTGAATCCCCCGTTCCTGTCCTCGCCCGACCTCCGGAATAATGAGGGGCGGATGGGGAACCATGATTGCACCTAACATTGCCATACTACATCCCTCCCTGCAACATGTACTCGTCACCACGTCTTGCCGTATACAATCGACATATACAGCAGGACTTTTTTATTTTATTATAATCCACAACACGGCCAGTCTACAACTGCTGTCCGACTGCGACGCAAAAAAGAGCCTGCGTTTCCACAAGCTCTCTGTCGATTTCCTTATAAACCGTTCGTATACACATCGTTGATAACTGCCTGCGCCCGTTCCGTTTCCTTCTTCCGAATCAGACGGTCCCTGTCGCTGACAATAGCCAGCATCTCGTCGACGACCATTTCCAGACTCGGCTCGCTGACCCGATATAAATAACCAATCATCCGCATCGCCGTAAAATCCGTGTTCAGCGTATGATAGGCAATTTCCTGACAAAAGGGCTGGGGATATCCCTTGCTCAGCAGGAGCTCGTATAATTCATCAGTCTTCGTCGCCATGAGCCGCCTCCACTTTCTCAAAACGGTATTTCTGCGACGCCGCGGGATACTTGTCATGATCTACTTCGCTCATGAACATGGCGTACGGCCGGGCGCATATCTTAAAGGGCGCGTATAAGGCCTGATACACAACAAGGCGCTCGCCCGACTCCGTATGTTGGGCAAAGGCCAGCACCTTATACAAATATTCTGATGTGTCAGCTGACACCCATTCCCGCTTAAAATGGCGCACGATGTCGCCAGCGCAGATATCCCGTACGGGCACATCCTCTTTCGGCGGCTCCGGCTCTGTCGCAACCTCTATGTAGTCGCCGCGGCGCAGGGAAACGGTTTTGCCTGAAGCAGTGACAATCGTCACGCCTTCGTCCCCCGCAGCGGCAACGTCAAAGACATCGCCAAAGGCATAGCCGGCGTCATCCTCTATGTATCTCTGTATAATTTTAATCTTCCCCATAATCCATTCCTTTCAATGCAAATATAACAATCCGCTCCCGCTCGTTGTTTCCTTCCAAGTCGCGGCAATCGATTTCATCAAACACCGTCAGCCCGTCAGTAGCCAGCAAATAAGCCATATACTCATCGGAGGGGTAATAGAAAAACAGCAGTATGTCCCGCGGCGCGGCATAATACGATGCCAGAATACGGCTCATGGCCTTCTGCAGGATTTGCAGGGAAAAAGGATTGAAAAAGTAAATGCGGTCTACTTCCTCCGGCACGGCAAAGTGCTCGGCATTAGCCAGCAAGAAGGATACTCGTCTCGAAGCAGTTCCTGACGTTAGGTTCTCTATCGCCTTTTCGTAAATCCGCTCGTCGTACTCGACGCCAATAGAATGACAACGCGTCTGCCAAGACAGGAAGAAATCGACCCGTCCCTTGCCGCATCCGTAATCGAGAAGAGTATTCCCCTTGCGGATATAACCGGCATTAGCCAGCCGCTCCAGCACCGAATAGGGCGTCGGCTCATAAGGGTAGCGGTACACGTCGGCGTGGGTATCGTCCCGCCCCGTCGTCTTAATCTGCAACAGTTTATCCCATTCGCTATCGGTCATCGTCAAATCAATATCCCTTCCAAGTGGTCCAGCTCGTGCTGGCAAATCTGAGCCGGCAGGCCGCGCAGTTTCTGCCGCCGCTTCTTCCAGCTCATATCGTAAAATTCCACTTCGATATACTCATACCGCGTCGTCTTGCGGACGCCGTCCAACGACAGACACCCTTCTTCCGCCTCATAGGGTCCTTCCTTCTTCAGCACGACGGGATTAAACATGACAACATCGGCCGCGCCCATATGAACGACAATGACAGCCTTCCGCACACCGATCATATTCGCCGCCATGCCTACGCACCGATCGCAATTCGCCTGCAGCGTATCCAATAAATCCCGGCCAACAGCCATATCGGCTTTAACAGCCCGTTCAGCCTTTTGTCCTAAAAAGAATATATCTCTTACGATTGGTTTAATCATAGTCAAGTTCCTCTAATTCTTTTAATTTTTTATTATCATGGGCCGCTGATTACAAATTTTACAGCTTGCGGCTCAGCATTTCGTACCTCTGTCAAAGCTTTATAAAAGGCCAGATAAAAATCTGTAATAATCCCAATATGTTGGATCAAAAACTCACATTGAATATCATAACTGCTTTTATATAATTTATCAAATAAAATGCCCCTATTATCCGATATGTCATATAATTCAATTACCCGCAATTGGTTCAGAATAGTATCTTCGTACGTATTTTTCAGGATGACATATCAGATTTTTATATACTTCATACACATTTCTCAAGAAATCATCCATAACGGCAACTGGATAGATATTCTCTCCCCAATGTTCAAACTCACCCTGGCGGCTTGCTGTATCATATGCTTCATTTTCATTTTTCACATTGAATGTACCAAATATCCATTCAAGTAAAGCCTCAGAACAATCTTCTTCGACGCTAATTGCGCAATTTGGTTTTCTGTACCAATACTCCCACGGCCTACGGTATTGACCTTCTATGTTTTCATCAATACAAATTCCATATTGTGTGTTCCCACCGCCCATCGTTCCTTGCTTTATAAACAAGCGCGTAAATTTATCCTGTATGTTGTAAATATTTTCATTATATACATAACGTAAGAATTCATGTCCCATGAAGGCTTCACCCCTTACTGATATATATTATTTATATCATATACATTGATAAACAAGTGCTTATGCTTTATTTATAATTCAATAAACTTCTTCATATGATTAATATACCATTAGTTATATTTTAGTCAATCACGATTTACTAAACCATAAACTACTTAACATTTCACAGCGCACAAAGAAAACAGCCCCCATACTATAGGGGCTGCGTTCTTTTACTGATATATTCTATTCTCTAAACAGCCAGTCCTGGAATTCTTCTTCGGTGATGATATGGGTTCCTAATTGACGGGCTTTTTCGTATTTACTGCCGGGATCGGCGCCGATGACGACGAGGGTCGTCTTTTTCGTAACCGACGAGGTACATTTGCCGCCGCGGGATTCTACGGCTTGTTCCGCTTCCTTCCGGGTCATGGTCTGGAGCTTGCCGGTCAGGACGACGATTTCTCCGTCGAAGGATGTGTTGATGAGCTGGCGTTTTTCCGCGGTCATGTCAACGCCGTACGACGCAAGCTTGCCTACGAGGCTGCGGTTCTTTTCATCACCAAAATAAGCGACGACGCTTTCGGCAATGCGCGGGCCGATTTCATCGATAGCCGTCAAGTCGTCTGCCGACGCGGCCATGAGGGCCTCGATAGAGCCGAAGCATTCGGCCAGAATACGGCCAGCTTTGGCGCCGACGAAGCGGATGCCTAGGGCGAAGAGGATGCGGGCCAAGCCGACGGATTTGCTGGCTTCAACAGCTTTAAGCAGGTTGTCCGCCGATTTTTCACCGAAGCCTTCAAGCTCGACGAGGTCTTCTTTTTTCAGCGTGTAGATGTCGGACACGTCGTGAATCAAGTGGTTCTGCAGCAGCTGCTGCACGATGGCGTCGCCTAAGCCGTCGATGTTCATGGCGTTGCGCGACACAAAGTGGGCGATTTTCTCACCGACGACAGCCGGGCAATCGGGATTAATGCAGCGCGTCGCCGCTTCCCCCTCCTTGCGCACGACGGGACCGCCGCAGCTCGGACAGGTGCTGGGCATGACGAATTCCCGTTCGGAGCCGTCCCGTTCCGATACGACGGCCCGTACGACTTCGGGAATGATTTCGCCGGCCTTCTGGATAATGACCGTATCGCCGATGCGGATGTCCTTTTCCTTAATATAGTCTTCGTTATGCAGCGTCGCCCTCTTGACCGTCGTGCCGGCTAAATGAACGGGCTTAAGATCTGCCGCCGGCGTCAGGACGCCCGTCCGGCCGAGGGAAACGGAAATTCCCAGCACCTTGGTCTTCGCCTGTTCCGGCGGGAATTTATAGGCGATGGCCCAGCGGGGAATCTTGACGGTGTTTCCCAGCCGTTCCTGCTGGGCGAAGGAGTTGACCTTGACGACCATGCCGTCCGTCGCGTAGGGCAAGGTATCGCGCTTTTCATCCCAGCTGTGGATATAGGCGATGACTTCTTCCATAGTCCTGCATTTGCAGTATTCCGGATTGACCTGGAAGCGAAAGGCCTTTAGGTCTGCAAGCAGTTCTTCCTGGCTGCGGATTTCCACGCCGACGTTGCCGCCCAAGGCATAAGCGAAAAACGCCAGCTTGCGCTGAGCCGTAATGCGCGGATCGAGCTGGCGCAGCGAGCCGGCCGCGGCGTTGCGGGGATTGGCAAAGGGCTCCAGCTCGTCGTCGCGGCGCTGGGCGTTGAGCTGGGCAAAGGACTCGATAGGCATGTACACTTCGCCTCGGATTTCAATATGAGGCGAATCGTTGTCGATGCGCAGCGGAATCGTCCGGATGGTACGGACGTTGTTCGTAATGTCTTCGCCGACCCGTCCGTCGCCGCGGGTAACGCCGCGGACGAATTGGCCGTGCTCGTAAATGAGGTTGACTGCCAGCCCGTCGATTTTCAGCTCGACGACGTATTCCAGCTCTTCGCCGCCTAAATCATTGCGGACGCGCTGGTCAAATTCCATGAGCTCGGCGTCGTTGAACACGTCGCCTAAGCTGAGCATGGGCTGGTCGTGCGTATATTTTTCAAAGCCGCCGGAAATCTTCGATCCGACGCGCTGTGTCGGCGAATCGGGCGTCACCCATTCGGGATGGGCCTTTTCAATCGTTTCCAATTCGCGGTACATCATGTCGTACTCGTAGTCTGTTACAGTCGGTTTATCCAAGGTATAATACTGATAGCTCAGTTCATCAATTATGTGACGCAGCTCTAAGAGACGTGCTTTTTGCTTTACATCATCCATACGTGCCTCCTGTAAAAATATGCGCAGCTATTTCAAGTTGCTGGCCTGGTCTATATCCGTTTCGATTTCAAAGGCGCTGTCCTCGCCGGAACGGGCAACGGCCAGCAGATGGCAGAGACGCTGGTGCTTCGACCGCTCGATAAACTGGTGGGCGATCATGTCGGGAATCGTCGCGCCCAAGGCGATGGCCAGGATAATCATAAAGGCCTGAACGCCGCTTTGTATGGCCGTGAGCAGCCCCTGCGGGTCCAGGGAGGGAATATAAAAAATGCCGATGAGCAGGCGGTACATGAAGACGCCCGGAATCATGGGAATGACGGCCGGGACGGTTACGACGGACCTGGGGGTGCGAAGGCGGCCGGCAAGCTTGAAACCGACGATGCTGATGAGGGCTGCCCCCCAAAATGAGGCCCAGGCCATGGGAACATCAAAGCCGATTGCCAGGATATTCCGCGTGCCGACGGCCATGACGGCGCCGATGCCGGCGACGGGCAGCAGGCGCGGCGGGATATTGAAGATGACGGAAAACCCCATGGCCGCCAGTGCTGCGGCGATGGCCTGAGAACCGTAGATGCTGTCAGGCACGATGTCGTACGTCGAATAGGCCGGAATCTGGCACAGGCTGATGGCCCCGACGATACCGAAGGTCATAGCCAGGACGACGAGCATCGTGTTCATGGCCCGGGTCATGCCTGATACGATGTAGTTGTTCATGAGGTCGTCAAAGGAGTTGATGAGCGGCACGCCCGGCACGAGAAACAGCATGCAGGCAATCATGGGAAACCATGGCGTTGCCGATCCCGGCAGTACCTGCGTCCAATAGGCCGCAGCCGTCGCGATGCACGCCGACGCGGCAATGCTGATGTAGGGGTTGACGCCGAAGCGGTTGCAGCCGTGGCGCACCCAGAAGCCGATGCAGGCAGCCAGCGCCGTATAGACAAAGGCAACCCAGTCGCAGCCGAATAATTTGCAGAACCCGCCGCAGGCAATGCCCGCTGCCAGCGACGTCGCCCACTGGGGATAATGGCGGCGCGTACTTTTTTCCTTCATGGCTTCCAAGTCGGCCTTGAAGGTTCCCGTTTCATATTTCTGTTCCAAGGCTCGCCAGGACAGCTGGCTGACGTCGGCAATCGTCGTCATGTTGATGCCGTGAATGCGGCATTTCCGAAACACTGTATAGGATTTCTTCTCGCTGTCGTAATTGGCCATAATCGTCGTATAGGTCATGTGGAAGTTCAAATGCTTCCAATGCAGCCCTAAATAGGCCGCCGCCCGCAGCATATCCCTGACGATGCTCTTCGAATCGCCGCCGCTCTCCATGAGCAGCTGGCCGATATCCAGCACCATTTCCATTTTATCCTTAATCGTAGCTTGTCTGGCCGAACAAATGTCGATAGACGACATGGCCGTTTCCAAGCCCTTGGTCATAGTCTGTCTCCTCGCTTCCTGCTAAGCCTTTTCCAGCGGTGCGTACTTGACGACGACCTGCCGGACGCCTTTCGTCGGAAATTGTATCTTCATCTGCATGTTCTGCCCTTCGCCGATGACCTCCAGGACGGTGCCTATGCCCCAAATCTTATGGCGAACCTTATCTCCGGCGGCAAAGGACGTGTCGACGGCATGCTTTTTCGGCAGCGTCGTCGCCACGGGCTTGGACAGAATCGATACGCGCTGCCGCCCCGGCACGGACGCCGGCTGCTGAGGCATAGCCGTCTTGCGGCGGAATTCTTCTATGAGCTCCGCTGGGATTTCGTTTAAGAAACGGCTCGGCAAATACGCCGATATGCGGCCGTACATCGTCCGCGTCGAAGCGTTGGTCACGTACAGCTGCCGCTCGGCCCGCGTAATACCGACGTAGGCCAGGCGGCGTTCTTCTTCTATCTGAGACGAATCCATGAGGGTGCGGCTGTGTGGGAACAAGCCTTCGTCGAGGCCGACGAGGAAGACGACGGGAAATTCCAACCCTTTCGCGGCGTGCAGCGTCATAAGCGTCACCTTGGAATCGCTGCCCTCAAATTCGTCAACGTCGCTGACCAGGGCGATATTTTCCAGAAAATCCTGCAGATTCCCTTGGGGATTGGAGTCCATGTAATCCTTGGCAACGGAAAGGAACTCGCCGACATTTTCTTTGCGGCTTTCACCCTGCACGTCGTGTTCAGCGTCTTTATCAAGCATGGCCCCGTAGCCGGACTGCTTGATGGTCTCTTCGATAAGGGTCTGTACGTCCCATTCGTCGACGTGATTGAGCAGCTCGAAGATCATGACGGAAAACTCTTCCAGCGACGTTCTGGCCCGTTTCGTAATGGCCGGGATATCGTCTGTCGACGACAAGGCTTCAAAGAGGGAAATGCCGTTCTGCTCGGCGTAGTCGGCCAGATGTTCTATCGTCGTCGCGCCGATATTTCGCTTCGGCACGTTGATAACCCGCATGAGGCTCAGGCTGTCTTCGGGGTTGTACAGCAGGCGTAGGTAAGCGATGACGTCTTTAATTTCCTTGCGGTCGTAGAACTTCGTCCCGCCGACCATCGTGTAAGGAATGGCGTAGCGCATGAGCTTTTCTTCCAGCACGCGGGACTGGGAGTTGGTACGGAATAAAATCGCCATGTCGCCGTAGGGCTCATTTCCGATTTCGTGGCGGTTGTAAATGACGCCGGCGACGTAATCAGCTTCGTCATGCTCCGTCTGGGCATGGTAATGGATGATTTTATTGCCTGCCGGATTTTCCGTCCACAGCACCTTCTTCGGCCGGCTTTCGTTGTTGTCGATGACGGCGTTGGCGGCATTCAAAATGGTCTTCGTCGAGCGGTAGTTCTGTTCCAGCTTGATAGACGCCGCGTCGGGATAGTCCCGCGTAAAGTCGATGATATTGCGGATGTCCGCGCCGCGCCATGCGTAAATGCTCTGATCCGCGTCGCCGACGACGCAGATGTTTCGCCATTTCTGGGACAGCAGCTTCGTCAGCGTGTATTGGGCGTGGTTCGTATCCTGGTATTCGTCGACGAGGATATACTGAAAGCGGTTCTGGTATTTTTCCCGCACGTCTTCGTGCTCCTGCAGCAGGCGCACGGCCAGGCGCAGCAGGTCATCGAAGTCCATAGCGTTGTTTTCCTTCAGCTTCTTTTCATACAGCGTATATACCTCGGCGACTTTCTGGGCATAGAAATCGCCGGCCCGGCCGGTAAATTCATAGGCGTCCATCAGGGCGTTCTTCGCCGACGAAATCGTCCCCAGGACGGACCGGGGCGGAAACTGCTTGTCATCCAGATTGACCTGCTTCAGGCAATCCTTAATAAGGGTCATCTGGTCTGTCGTATCGTAAATCGTAAAATTTCGGGTATAGCCGAAGCGGCCGTCGATTTCAAAGCGCAGCAATTTGGCGCAGAACGAATGGAAGGTGCTGATCCACATGCTTTCAGCCCGCGGGCCGACCAGCTTTTCCACTCGTTCCCGCATTTCCTTGGCCGCCTTATTGGTGAAGGTAATCGCCAGGATGGCATAAGGCGACACGCCCTTCTCCAGCAGGTAGGCAATGCGGCAGGTCAGTACCTTCGTCTTCCCCGACCCGGCGCCGGCCGTGATGAGCAGCGGCCCTTCGGTCAGCTGCACCGCTTCGAGCTGCCGGTCGTTCAATGTATCTAAAATAGGATTCATACAAACTCCTTTGCCATAATCAGTAAAAAAGCCTCACCGGGAAGATGAGGCTTTGGTTCATATACGGGTAAAGGCTTATTTCAGAGCTGCCAAAATCTGCGGGACGATCTGCTTCTTACGGCTCATAACACCGGGCAGGTATACTTCCTTGTCGAGAACGTCCTTGGCAAAGGCCTTGCCTACGACGGCGTCCATGTTGCCGGCGAAAATGAGGTTCGTCGATTCGTCGATAATGCTCGTAATCATGAGGAACGAAGCGGCGTAGTTTTTAGCCGAACGCATTTTTTCCAACGCGTTGAGAAGGACCTGCTTCTGTTCGAGCAAATCCGTCGTGTCCATGACCTGTACCTGGGAAATCGTAAAGGTTACGCTGCCGTCGGAGAATTCCTTCATGTCGTTCTGGGCAATCTGGTCCGGCGTCAAATCGGATACGTTGGCGCCGGCTTTCAGCATGTCCATGCCGTAAGCCTGCAGGTCTACGCCGGCAATGGCGGCCAGCTTTTCAGCCGTTTCCCGATCCTGCTGGGTGCAGGTCGGCGAGCGGAACAATACGGTGTCGGAAATAACGGCCGACAGGAGCAGGCCTGCGATTTCCTTCGGAATAGCGATGTTTGCCTGTTCGTACAGGGACGTTACGATCGTAGCCGTGCAGCCGACGGGCTGGAACAAAATGAAAATCGGGCCTTCCGTCGCCAAGGTGCCGCCGATGCGGTGATGGTCTACAACGCTGATGATTTCAGCTTCGTCGATGCCGTCGATGATCTGCTTCTTTTCGTTGTGGTCGACGAGCATGACTTTTCTCTTTTCTACGGCGGCTACGCAGTCTGCGCAGACCATGCCGACGTACTTGCCGTCGTCGACGACGACGTAGCGGCCTTCAGCCGGAACGTCATGGCCGTTGTCCGACGTGCTGAATATCGTAGCGGCGTCCTGCACCAGGCGCTTTACCGTGCTCAGTTCTTCGCCCAATACAGTCTTGACGAATTCGCCGGCTAAGCTGGACTTATACAATACGCCGACAAAATTGCCGTTTTCCGCAACAGGCGCTACGTCGCTGTCGTGATCGGCAAACCATTTCGCCGCGTCCTTCAGGCTGGCGCTGTACGGCAGAGCTTCGACGTCCTTGCGGACCGCTTCGCCGACCTTTACGTAAAAATCTTTGACCAGGGGCTGCGCTTCTACGTGGAAGTAATCCAGGGCGTAAGCCGTTTCTTTATTGATGTCACCGGCGCGGACAGCGACTGCGTCGACGCCTTTTAATTGCTGTAATTTTGCAAATGCAATGGAAGAACAAATCGAATCCGTATCCGGATTTTTATGTCCTGTAACAAAAATCTGTTTTGCCACAATACATCACCTCATTCATAATTATGACTTTCATTAGATTGGCACTCAATATATTATATCATATGCCGGACGCGGTATCTAGTAAAAAAACAAGGACTGGAATATATCCAATCCTTGTTTTATGTGTTCTTGCTTGGGAATTACCGACGTTCGCGAATACGGGCAGCTTTGCCTGTCAGACCGCGGAGGTAGTTCAGTTTTGCACGGCGAACGATACCGCGGCGAACGACTTCGATTTTAGCCAGACGCGGGGAATGTACCAGGAAAGTACGTTCTACGCCTACGCCATAGGAAATGCGGCGAACGGTGAAGGTTTCGCGGACACCGCCGTTCTGACGGCCGATGACGACGCCTTCAAAAATCTGGATACGTTCGCGGTTACCTTCGACAACCTTTACATGAACCTTGACGGTGTCGCCAGGGCGGAATGCAGGAATGTCGCTGCGAAGCTGTTCTTGTTCAAGTACGCTGATAATATTCATCTTTTTTTCCTCCTATAAGACATTCGTGTTCCCCGTTGCCGCCCAACACACGACAATCGTAAAACGAACAGAGGACTGCCTAAATTAACGAAAATAATTATAGCATGTTACACAGGGCATTTCAAGAAAGGCCTTCGCTTTTCTGTTATTCTGATTTCGCATGTACATGTTCTATTTTATCATGGGCCGCCCGGCCTAATTTCCCCTCCGACAAGGCCAGCCCCAGCAAGGTCAATGCCGTGCCGGCGACGGTCATCGTCGTAACCGGTTCCCGGAGGACGACAGCCGACGTGGCCACCGTGACGACGGGCAGCAAATAAATGTAGACGCTGGTCTTCACAGCCCCCAGGATCGCCACGGCGCTGCTCCAGGTAACGAAGCACAAGGCCGACGCCCCCAGCCCCAAGAACAGGAGGTTGAAGATGACGATCCCGTCGGCAAAGCGGGCCGGCGCCCATTGAAAGTCAAAGAGATATAAGGCCGGAATCATCCACAATATGCCGTAGAAAAAGGTCCGCCGCGTCGTCAAGAGGACGGGATAGTCAAAACGGCTGATCTTCTTAATTAAAATGGAATAGCAGGCCCATACGACGGCGGCCAGCACGGCCAGCATGTCGCCCAGCGGGTTGAGCTCCATCGCCGAGCCGTTGAAGCTGATCAGGCAGATACCGGCGATGGCCAGAAAAAATCCAATGAAAAACTGCGGCGTCAGGGGCTTCTCCGATTTGATGAATACAGCCGCCAGCATGGCCGTAAAAAAGGGCGATACGGAACAAATGACGCCGACGTTCGACGCCATCGTATAGGTCAGGGCGATGTTTTCCAATAAATAATACAAACAGATTCCCGTAAATCCCGCGGCGGCAAAGGTCGCCTCTTCCCGCCATCCCGACATGTGAAACCACCGGGGACAGCAGCACCACAGCACGGTATAGGCCATGACAAAGCGGAAGAATAAAATTTCTACAGGCTGAAAATCAGCCAGCAGGACCTTCGTCGATATAAAGGTAGTCCCCCAAATAAATACGGTCAGCAGCGCCGCTATATGGCCTTTTGTCGCAGAATGTGCCACGTCCAGTCTCCTCTCTTCTTCCCTTGCAAGCGCGCAAAAAAGTGCAGGCGCACAAAAAAGGGCACGCCCTCTTCTGTTTCAGGCATGCCCGTTTACGCGCTTCCGCGCCCTGTTACATCTTTACGCCGTTCGGCACAAAGCTGCGCGTCATGTGGGAAATGATCTTGTCGTATTTATCTTTCTTTTCTGTCGGATATACGACGGAAAAGGCCGTGTAGGTCTGATTCTTTTCGTTTAAGAACAATTCATGATAATACGATTTCGCGCCGTCCGTCCAGGCGATGGCATAGCTGTTTTTTGTGCGCACGTTCATGGTCAGCTCAGGCGAGCCGTTGACGCCGATATCCATGTTGCATAATTCGTCGATGGAGAAATTCAGGGCATTTTTCGCCGCGTAAGTCATAAACAAGGCGTCGTCCTTCGGATCCTGGAAATAGCAGCCGTCGCCGCCTTCGTTCATATCGGCCTGGGTAGCCGATTTCGGGATATCGACGACGTAGCCGTACATGCTGTTGTAATATTGATAGTAGTCGCCGTCTTTGGCTTTATATACTAATACTTCCGCATAGCTGTCTCTATTTGAGCTCTTAATCGTCATGGTGTCGGCGGCAAACGACGTCGAACCGGCCACGCATGCGATACCCGCCAGTACTAAGGTGATTTTTTTCATATTCATAAGCAGTCACTCCTTTACGCCAAGCTTATTTTCATAAGGCAATAGCAGATGCGGGAATAGACCGCACCTGCTATGTATTATATCACATATAAATTTTAAAACACAAGGAAGGACGCTCGTCCATGCCTAATTGTAAAGAAGCTGTGACAATAGCCTTACGACAGCTTCTTGATGTCGCCGATGGGGCTGATGAGGCTGTACGTCAAGGTCAGCAGGTGGATGCGGTTTTCCTTTACGGCCGCATTTTCATGCATGACGAGGACGTTGTCGAGGAAATCGTTGATAGCGCCGATGCCTTCGGACAGGATATCAGCCGCAGCGGCGTAATCGTAAACGGCGTACGCCTGGGCCAATCCCGATTCCATAGCCTGGCAGGCGGCGTACAGCGCCTTTTCTTCGTCCGTTTCAAACAAGGAAGCGTCGACAGTCGTGTCTTCCGCATCCTTGATCATGTTGCCTACGCGGGTAAAGGCCTGGAGCAGTTCCGTCTTGCCCATGAGGTCGGCGTCGATGAGGGCCTGGGCGCGGCGGGCGGCCTTGGCAGCGTTGAGCGTATCGTCGCTGAGGACACAGTCGATGATATGGTAATCCACACCCTTGTCCTGGAAGATGTTTTTCAGGCGCAGGACGAAGTAATCGTTGAGCTGGCCCATGACTTCCATCTGTTTGTCCTTATCCACCTGGAGAAGGTCGAGGACGAAGGCGAATACTTCATGGCAGTTCAGGTTCCAGCCGGCATCCATGAGGATGTTCAGGACGCCGATAGTCTGACGGCGCAGCGCGAAGGGGTCCTGGGAGCCCGTCGGGATGAAGCCCCGGCTGAACATGCCCGTAATGGTGTCGAATTTATCAGCCAGGCCGAGGACCTTGCCCATATCAGTCTGCGGCAGTTCGTCGCCGGCAAAGCGCGGCTGATACTGTTCCGTAAGGGCTTCGGCGACGTCTTCTCCTTCGCCGTCGATCATGGCGTATTCCTTGCCCATGACGCCCTGCAATTCCGTAAATTCCATGACCATCTGCGTAGCCAGGTCGGCCTTAGCCAGCAGGGACGCCCGCTTCAAGGCTTCGTCGGACAAGCCGAGATCTAATTTCTGATTGAGGAACACCGTGATCTGTTCCAGGCGCAGGGCCTTATCGTACAGCGTGCCGAGGCCGTCCTGGAAGACGATTTTCTTCAATTTTTCTACGTAATCGACGAGCTTATGCTTCTTGTCTTCTTCAAAGAAGAACTTGGCGTCGTCAAGGCGGGCCCGGAGTACCCGTTCGTTGCCGTGCTGCACCGTTTCCAGATGGTAGTCGTCGCCGTTGCGAACCGTCAGGAACAGGTTCATGAGCTTGCCATCCTTGTCGCGCATGGGGAAATACCGCTGGTGGTCCTTCATCGGCGTGATGATCGCCGCTTCGGGCAGCTTCAGGTAGTCTTCGTCAAATTCGCCGCACAAGGCCGTCGGGTATTCGACGAGGAAAATGACTTCTTCCAGCAGGTCGTCGTCCATGATGATCGTGCCGCCTTTTTCATCGGCCAGCTTCTGCAGCCCTGCTAAGATCAGTTCTTTTCGTTCTTCCGGGTCGACGATGATGAAATGTTCCTTCGCCGTGCGTTCATAGGCGGCCATAGAAGGAATTTCGAAATCGCCTGTGCCGAGGAAGCGGTGGCCGCGGCTTATCCGGCCGGATTTGACGCCGGCTAATTCAAAGGGAACGACGTCGTCGCCGAAGAGGGCCACAATCCAGCGGATCGGGCGGACAAAATGGAAATCCAGAGAGCCCCAGTGCATGCTCTTGGGGAAGCCCAATCCCGTAATAATGCCGGTCAAAATATCAGGCAAGAGGCCCGCCGTTTCCGCGCCGATGCTGGTGACGTTGGCGTAGACGTAGCCGTCTTCTACGACCAGGTCTTCTACGGCGATTTTCTGGCCCCGGGCAAAGCCCATGGCAGCCTTCGTCGGATTGCCGTCGCCGTCGTAAGCGATTTTGACGGACGGCCCTTTATTCTTCGACGAAATATCGGCCTGCTTTTCCGCGACGCTCTTGACGAGGAGGGCTACGCGGCGCGGCGTTCCGACGGCGCGGATAGCTTCATAGGCGATGTTCGCTTTATTCAATTTATCAGCAGCCAGCTGCTGTACCTGCGAGAGGACGCTCGGCATATAATGAGCCGGGATTTCTTCGGTGCCGATTTCAAGTAATACGTCTTTGCTCATTTAGTTTTCCTCCTTTTTCAACATGGGGAAGCCCAGTTTTTCCCGCTGTTCCAAATAGGCCTTGGCGCAGGCCCGGGCCATGTTGCGGACCCGGCCGATGAAGGCGGCCCGTTCGCTGACGCTGATAGCGCCGCGGGCGTCGAGCAGGTTAAACGTATGGGAACATTTCAGCACGTAGTCGTAAGCCGGAATGACGAAGCCGGCTTTAATGACCCGCATAGCTTCTTTTTCATACTGGTCAAAGAGGTGGAACAGCAAATCGGAGTCGCTCAATTCAAAGGAATACGTCGACTGTTCCACTTCGTTCTGATGGAAAATATCGCCGTACGTCACGTCGTCGTTCCATTTCAAGTCGTAGACGTTTTCTACGCCCTGAATGTACATGGCCAGACGTTCCATGCCGTATGTAATTTCCGACGAAACGGGAGCGACGTCGATGCCGCCTACCTGCTGGAAGTACGTAAACTGCGTGATTTCCATGCCGTCGAGCCAGACTTCCCAGCCGAGGCCCCAGGCGCCTAAGGTCGGCGATTCCCAGTTGTCTTCGACAAAGCGGATATCGTGTTCCTTCGGGTTGATGCCCAAGGTTTCCAGGCTCTTTAAATACAGCTCCTGAATGTTATCCGGCGAAGGCTTGCAGATGACCTGGAACTGATGATGCTGGTACAAGCGGTTCGGGTTGTCGCCGTAGCGGCCGTCGGCAGGACGGCGGGACGGTTCTACGTAGGCGACGTGCCACGGTTCGGGACCGAGCGTCCGCAGAAACGTAGCCGGATTCATGGTGCCTGCCCCTTTTTCTACATCATAGGGTTCGTAAATGATGCAGCCTTGGGAGGACCAAAATTCTTTCAAAGCAGAAATCATATCCTGAAAATTCATTCGTTTTCCCTCCTAATAATACAAAAAGTCCCTGTAACATCGTGAAATGTTACAGGGACGAGTATCCATTACCCGCGGTTCCACCCTGGTTGGTCGAAAGACCCGCTTCATTTGCCGGCCATACGCATCACCTAGCGGTGACTTCCTGCCGCGGCCTTCGGAGCGCCTTCAGCACCAAACGATAAGCTCACACCGTCCTTATCTCGCTGGCATCGTGCTTACTTCCTCTCCTGCATCGCCGTACTTCATGCCAATTATCATAGCATAAAAGTACAAAAAGGGCAAGCAGAAATCCATGCCTGGCAGTCCCACTTACCGGCGGCGGTCCTCCTTGTCATCATCAATGGGCTTTACGTCGATGGTCATGCCCTTATGGCGGAATCGTTCTTCCCGCATGGCCGCTTCATAGCCGCGGCGGTAGGCGTCGTCATCGGAGGTATTCTTTTTGCCTCTAAACTTGCGCCACAAGTGAGAAATAAGGGATACGATAACCAGCAGCAGGATGATATTGAACATAACGCCGAGGATGTCGGCCATAAAGCCCATATTCCCCCAGCCGAACAAGCTGCTCAGCATACTGCCTAAAAACATGCCGCCGGCCAGCAAGCCGATATTGCGCATGGCACTGCCCCAGCCGGACGATTGATTCGTCCGATTCTGCGCGTTCGCCCGGGCATTATCCTGGGTGTTTTGGCGGGCCTGCTGATTCGTCTGATTATTCGTCGTCGTTCTATTCGTCGTATTGTTGCGCACAGTACCCTTTGATCCCGACGGAAGGGCCTTAGGAGCCGACATGCGCACGCCGCCGCGCGCAGCAAAGGCAGGCGTCGAAACGACAGGCGCGGCCGCAGCAATAACCAGTCCGGCCAAACATACGACAGCAATTTTCTTAAAATTCATAGTACACTCTCCATTTCGATATCTAGGTATTACAATTATATTCTATATCTATATATTATATTACACTAAAAACGTAAAAAAGAGCAAGGCAAAAACCTGCTCCCCTATGTAAAATCCATATACAGCAGGCCCCAAAACACCGTATTTGGATTGTATTAATCAAATTAAACCGGGAAAATAAACCGACAATTGCCGGTTTATTTCAATTTTTGATTTTGACACGTTCCGCTGACAAGGTCATACAAATTGACGCCGGAAAAATACGCTGTCAGCTGTTCCTGAAGCTGTCCAAAAGACGTATGAAGGCCGCAGTCGCCGCCGTTGCGTTCACGGTACGGACACACAAACCCCTCGTCCAGGCAGTTGCTGAGCATATTTTCCCTGTCCATGACCTGAATCAAATCCATCAACGTAATATCATGCAGATTCTTTACCAGCCGGCAGCCGCCCTGGGCTCCGCGGATAATTTCGATGTATCCGGCCCGTTCCATTTTCTTGGAAATTTTATATGCAAACTGCCGCGGTATGAGCTGTTCATCGCTGATTTCCCGGATGTTTTTCAGCCGCAGGTTAATTAAAGAACGTAAAATTCTTACAGCATAATCAGTTTCTCTTGTAATGATCACGTTGAATCCCCTTTTACTTTGATGTAATTCTTGTCTTACGGTTTACCTGTTTTAGTACAGCGCAGATTCGCCTTCTTCCCTTACAATCCACTCCAATAGTACTTTATATAGTTACTATTATACTAAATTCTTCATTATTTTTCATCATTTTTTTACAAAATAATTGCCCTTTTAGCGCCTGTTTCATATGCCTCCCCCTCCCGTATCAGCCGGCGGCCGCAAACGAAAGCCGCCTCTTGCACCGCCGGTAAAAAACTTATATAATTATTACCAGTTGTATGTTAGGTTTATTGTATAAATGAGGTGGAATATGTCTTTAGTTGATGAAGTAAATAATCGCCGTACCTTTGCCATCATCTCCCATCCTGACGCTGGCAAGACGACGCTTACGGAAAAACTTTTACTGTACGGAGGCGCAATTCATTTAGCCGGGTCGGTCAAAGCAAGAAAAACGGCTAAACACGCCGTGTCCGACTGGATGGAAATCGAAAAGCAGCGCGGCATTTCCGTTACCAGCTCGGTTCTGCAGTTTGATTACGAAGGTCATCATATCAACATACTCGACACGCCGGGCCATCAGGACTTCAGCGAAGACACGTACCGCACCCTTATGGCAGCCGACAGCGCCGTCATGCTCATCGACGTGGCAAAGGGCGTCGAAGCGCAGACGAAAAAGCTGTTCCGCGTCTGTAAGGACAGAGGCATCCCTATTTTTACCTTTGTCAATAAAATCGACCATTTCGGACGAAATCCCTTCGACCTGATGGACGAAATCGAAAACATCCTCGGCATCCACGCCTACCCCATGAACTGGCCTATCGGCATCAACGGCAACTACGAAGGCATTTACGATCGGGAATCGGCCTCCATCGAGCTGTTTGAAAAGGACACGTCTCACGGTCAGCGCAAACTGGCTTCGACGAAAGGGTCCGCCGACGACCCCATTTTCAAGGACCTGCTCGACGAAGAAATTCACCAGTCCCTGATAGACGACATCGAGCTCCTCGACGCGGCCGGCGACAGCTTCGACATGGAAAAAGTAAAAAATGGCCAGCTGACGCCTATGTTCTTCGGCTCAGCTATGACCAACTTCGGCGTCAAGCCCTTCCTGGAAAAATTTCTGGAAATGGCACCCAAGCCTCAGCCTCGAAAATGTCTGGAAGGCGTAGTGGATCCCGAGTCGGATCAGTTCACATCCTTTGTCTTCAAAATTCAAGCCAACATGAATCCCCAGCATCATGACCGGGTCGTATTCATGCGCATCTGCTCCGGCAAGTTCGAAAAAGGCATGTCCGTCACCCATCGCCAGTCAGGCAAGACGCTGCGTTTAATGCAGCCTCAGCAGTTCCTGGCGACGGAGCGAACGATCATCGACGACGCCTACCCCGGCGACATCATCGGCGTATTCGACAACGGCACCATGGGCGTCGGCGACACCCTCTATGCCGGAAAGAAAAAGGTCACCTTCAAGGATTTCCCGACCTTCCCGCCGGAACTGTTCGCCCGCATCCGGGCCAAGGACTCGATGAAACGCAAGCAGTTTCTCAAGGGCATGACCCAGCTGGCCCAGGAAGGGGCCGTCCAAATTTATGAAAACCTCGGCTCTATGGAAAGCTACATCGTCGGTGCCGTCGGGAAACTGCAGTTTGAAGTACTGGAATACCGCCTTAAGCACGAATACGGCGTAGACTTGGAAATGAACATGCTTCCCTTCACGGTCGCCCGCTGGCTCCAGCTGAACGGCCACGAATACAGGGAACTGAAAAACGTCGACAGCGCCATGCTGGTCAAGGACCACAAGCAGCGATTGGTACTGCTCATCGCCAACGAATGGCAGACCAACTGGATTTGCGAGCGCAATCCGGACATTACGTTCTGCACGACGCCGGATGAGCTGGCCCTCGATGACGACGAAGAATAATAAATAATATCTGCATAATAAAAACACCTTCTCATGCTGACCACAGCACCGAGAAGGTGTTTGTTTTTATATGTTACCACATGCCCTTGGATTTCCAGAAGCTGCGCCGGCACATGACCAGCAAGGTCAGGATTTCCAGCCGGCCCAGCAGCATGGACAAGCACAGAATGCTTTTTGCAAAATCAGACAAATTCGCATACGTACACGTCGCGCCGGTAATCCCAAAGGCCGGGCCGATGCAGCCCATGGTGCTGACGCTGATGCCGACGGCATCGAAAATGTTCACGCCGTCCCACGTAAGCAGCAGCGCCCATAATACGATAAAGGCCATGTACAAAAAGAAAAACTGGCTCACGCGGACGACTGTATCGTCGCCGACGTAATGGCCGTTGATTTCTACGCGGCGCACCATGTTGGGATGAACCTTTTGAAAGGCCGTAATCCACAGGGCCTTGACCAAGATGACGACGCGGGATACCTTGAGGCCCGCCGCCGTCGAACCGGCACAGCCGCCGCAGATCATGAGAAAGAGCAGCAGCAGCTTGGAAAAGGCCGGCCACGTGTCATAATCTGCCGATACGAAGCCCGTCGTCGCAATGGATGCAACCTGGAACGAGGCGTATCGGAAGGCCGTCGTCCACTCGCCGCCGAAGGCATAGGCCAAATTCAGCATGATGAGGAGCGTCACAACGCCTAATATGAGCAAATAGGCCTTAAATTCCGTGTTCCGCCGCAAGACGCCGGGCCCCTTTTGATACACCTGATAGTACAAGCCGAAGTTTCCGCCGGCCAGTATCATGAAAAAGGTAATCCACCCTTCTACAACAAAATCGTCGAAATGGGCCACGCTGGCATTAAAGGTTGAAAACCCGCCGGCCGAAATAGTCGACAAGGCGTGGTTCAGGGCATTGATAAAATCCATGCCGCACAGGAGGAAAATAACCAGGGCGATGAGGGTAAAGCCGGAATACATGCGGAATAAGACATTCGTCATATCGTGAAGGCGGGGCAGCACGCGCTCCCGCGTCGGCCCGGCCACCTCGGCGTTGTACATGGACATAGTCGACTGTCCCGCTTCAGGCAGCAGGGCGATAAAGATGACGACGATGCCCAGCCCGCCGAGCCAATGGGTCATGCTGCGCCAAAAGAGGATGCTGTTCGGCAGCACCTCCAGGTCTTCAATGACCGTCGCCCCCGTGCCGGTAAACCCGGAAATACTTTCAAAGAGCCCGTCGAGGATTCCCAAGTACCCGCCCAATACATAGGGCAGCATGCCCAGGCCCGTCGCCAGCAGCCAGCCCAGGCCGGTAATGGCAATGCCTTCGCGTATCGTCAGGGCCTTCGTCCGGACGTGTCCCCGGCGCTGGCACAGAAAGGACACGGCCACGGCCGCGCCAATCGTCAGGATAAAGGGCACGGCGCTCTCTTCGCCGCACCAGAAAGCGATGCCCAGCGGGATGAGCATAGTCAGTCCCTGGATAAATGAAATTTTTCCTAAAAACCGGCATACGACATGTAAATCCATAGGCATCCTTTCGTTGAAATTCTCTGCTGGCCGCACGGCGGCAAACCTACCAGACGCGGCGCTTCCAAAACGACGGCATCAACAGGGCCAGGACGGGAAAAATTTCCAGCCTTCCCATGAGCATGGACAGGCACACGACGGCCTTGCTGAACGAGGGCATATCCGCATAGGTGCACGTCGCCCCAAACAGGCCGAAGCTCGGCCCGCAGCTGCCCATCGTCGTGATAGCTACGCCCAGGGCGTCAAAAATGGGAATGCCGTCGAAGACCAGCAGCACGGTCCACAATATGTCCAGCATGACATATACGAAGAAAAACCGGGCTACGCCGTACAGTACGTCTTCGGAAAAGTCCTCCCCGTTGGAGCGGACATGCAGGACGAGGTGCGGGTGCATCTTCTGCCGTATGCGCAGGACGATCGTCTTGGCCAGCAGCATGAGGCGCGTCACCTTCAGCCCGCCGGCCGTCGAGCCGGCGCAGCCGCCGACAAAGATGAGAAAGACCAGGATAAACTGGGAAAAGGCCGGCCATTTGTCGAAATCGCTGGAAATGAACCCCGTCGACGACGACAAGGACGCAGCCTGGAAAAAGGACTGGCGGAACGCTTCGCTCCACGCCCAGCCCTGCGCAGAGGCCAAATTGGCCGCCATCAGCACCGTCGCCGCGGCGACGAGGCCGACATAGGTGCGAAATTCCGTATCGTGCAGGATGACCTTGGGTCCCCGCTTCCATGCCGCCACGTACATGCCGAAGTTGGCGCTGGAAATCATCATGAAAAAGGCCAGCACCCCTTCGATCAGCGGGCTGTCGAAATAGGCCACGCTGGTGTTATACGGGGAAAAACCGCCCGTCGCAATCGTCGAGCAGGCATGGTTCAGCGCTATGAGGAACGACATGCCGCAGGCCATGCAGGCCAGCGCAGCCGCCGTCGTAAATACGACGTACACGCAGAACAGGGCCTTGGCCATTTCCTTTACGCGCGGTACGTTCCGGTCCGACGTCGGCCCCGTGCTTTCGGCGTTGAACATATGAACCGTCCCCCGCCCCAACTGAGGAAATAAGGCGATAAAGATGACGATGATGCCGAGGCCGCCGAACCAATGGGTCAGGGACCGCCACAGCAAAATGCCCTGCGGCATGATTTCCAAATCGGGAATGACCGTCGCCCCCGTGCCGGACAAGCCGGAAATGCACTCGAATACGCCGTCCAGCACAGACAAATAGCCGCCGGTAGCATAGGGCACCATGCCCAAAAACATGACCATAATCCATCCTAAGGCCGTAATCGCAATGCCCTCGCGGTTCGTAACCTCACCGGCAGGCGCCGTTCCGTACGCCGTCAGGCCCTTGCCCAAGGCCAGGCACACGCTGATGGCGGCGGCAAAGGCGAATACGCTGCTTTCACTATACCACAGGGACACGGCCAGGGGAAGGACCATGCCGCAGCCGTAGGCCCAGGACAGCCGGCCTAATACATACCATACTATTTTCAAATCCATTTGACACGACGCCTCCTACCAACGGCGCTTAAAGGCCTGGGCTGCCGTCTGCAGCACGATGAGAAAGGAAAAGATTTCCAATCGTCCCAGAATCATCAAAAAGGCGCAGTATGCCTTCAGCCAGGCTGGTTCCGCGGAAAATTCGACGACGCCGAACAAGTGGGCCGTCGCGCCGGCGCTAGTCAGGCAGCCCGCCGCGACCCCCATGGACTGCAGGGGCGTCATGCCGGACAACGAGATGATAATCGTCGATACGAAAAATACAGCCATAAATAAGAAAAAATAGCTGAGAACCCGGCTGATGATCTTCATATCGACAGGAACGCCGCTGACCTTTAAGCTGATGACCATGCGCGGATGCAGGAGATGGCGCATTTCCTGAGCCGCTATCTTGAACAGCACGATAAACCGCATGACCCGCAGGCCGCCCGTCGCCGAGCCGATACAGCCGCCGACGAAGACGATGAGCAATAAGATAAATTTATCAAAATCAGGCCAGGCCGAAACGTCGGCCGTAATAAAACCGCTCGTACTATAAAAGGAAAGGACGTGGAAAAATCCCAGTCGCAGGCTGTCTGCCCCGTCGTACACGCCCATCTTCCACAAGTGAAAGGACACGAGAAAGGCCGTCCCCAGCAATACACCTAAAAATACGCGGAGTTCCGTATCCTGAAAGGCCGACTTGAGATCCCGCCGCTCAAAGCTTTTCCAATACAGCAGGAAATTGCCGCAGGCCAACAGCATGGAAAAAGCGCAGGCCCATTCCAGGGCCGGATTGCCGCCGGACATGAAAGAAAATGGCGCGTCGCCGCTCGTCGATATGCTGCGAAAAGCGCTTGTGCAGGCGTCGAACAAAGACAGACCGGCCAGTAAATAAGCCAGGATAGACAGGACCGTAATGGCCGCGTATATCTTCCCTACCTGGCGGGCCGCAATATCCATGCGCCCCAGCATGGGGCTGAAGCTGATGCTCTGATGAACGGACAAGGTCAGGCCGAAGCAGCCGCTGACCTGAGGAATAATCGTCACCATCAGCAGGATGAAGTTCAAGCCGCCCAGCCATTCCATCAGGCCGTGCCACAAGACCAGCGAACGGGGCACATCGCCGGCCGGCCCGACGGCGCAGGACAGGCCGACAGTCGTATAGGCCGAAATGCTTTCAAAAAACGCGTCGGCGACAGGTAAAGCACCGGAAAATAGATACGGCAGCATGCCGACGCCTCCCAGCATGACCCATACGAGAACCATGTACCAGGCGCCGCCGGCAACGCCCAGCTGCTTGCTGTGCCGGCGGCCGAATCCCATCATCAGCCCGCCCAAGACCAGCGTGACTGCCATGGAAGGGCCGAAATACAAATACGCCGGCTCTCCCCAGGAAAAGGCGCACAGCAGGGGAATCAAAAAGGCCAGGCCGTTCAGGATTGCCATCCTTCCCAGGAGGAAGAAAAACAAATACATGTGCATCTCAATCCCTGCCTTTGAAATATTTCATGACTTCCTTGGAATGCGTCGTCTGGATAAATAAGATAACCCGATCGCCGGCCATCAGCGCCGACTGGCCGTTTGGAATAAAGGCGTCTTCGCCGCGCACGTAAGCGCATACCAGGCATTCCCTGGGCAGCCGGACGTCCATCAGGCGCTTGCCCGCTACGGGCGCGCCGTCCTGCACGATGACTTCAACGGCTTCGGCCTTGGCCCCTTCGAGCAGCGATACGGACACGACGCCGCCGCGGCGGACGAAAGCCAATACTTCGCTGGCCGACAAGAGGCGCGTAGACAATACGATGTCGACGCCGACCTTTTCCATCAGATCCGTATATTCAGCCCGCGACACGCGGACGATGGTCTTCTTCGCGCCGAAATGCTTGGCAATCAGAGCTAGCATGAGGTTCAGCCGGTCGTCGTCGGTAATGCACACGACGACGTCTGCTTCAGCGATGCCTTCCTGCTCCAGCAGGTTCAGGTCCGTGCCGTCGCCGCAGATAGCGATGCCGTTGTCCATTTTTTCCGCCGCCAGCAGGCACCGTTCCCTGTTTTTGTCGAAAATTTTAACCTGCACGCCCTGCTTGTCCAGCATGGGGGCCAGAAAGCGCCCCGTCCGGCCGGCGCCGATGATGATGGCCCGCTCTACCCGCTTCGTGTCGCTCTGGACGAAATTGACGCTGAATTTCTCAATCGCCTTGGGATCGCCGATAAAGTAGGCGTTGTCATGAGGCAGGAGCTGGTCGTCGCCGTGGGGGATGATCATGCGGTGGTCCCGGAAAATCATGCCGACCAGTATGGACGGCGGAATTTCCAAATCCTTAAAGGGAATATTGACTAAAGGCGAATGGCGGCGCACCTTCGTTTCAAACAGGCGCACCTTGCCGTTGGCGAAATCTTCTACGTTCAGCGCCGCCGGCGTCATGATGATGCGGTTGATTTCCTGGGCCGTAATCAGCTCCGGGTTCAGCATCAAATCGATATCGAAATTTTCTTTTAAGTAATCCTTTGCTTCCGATAAAAACTGCATGTCCCGAATGCGGGCCGCTGTATAGGTAATGCCGTGCTTCTTGGCCAGAATGCAGGCCACCATATTGACCTCGTCGATAGCTGTCGCCGCGACGAGGACGTCCGAGCCTTGTATATCGGGATTGTTCATCGTAATCGGGCTGGCGCCGTTGGCATGGACGGTCAGGACGTCTAAGGTATTTTTGACGACTTCCAGCCGCTCCTCATCGTGGTCTACGACGACGACGTCGAACTGCTCGTTTGACAACAGCTCGGCAATACTGTATCCCAGCTTGCCGGCGCCAACAACTACTATGCGCATATGCTCACCTCTGTGCTATACGTAGATATCGTGAAATAATCGCGCCGCTTTGATTATAGCAGCACATTAGGCAGTGTATGGTATACTATTACTGTACCCACTGTCTACGCTACTATATCATAAAAGAAGTGCCGTGGCTAGGAGAGAACAGATAATCGCCGGAAAATTTACATGGATAGGCCCGTATCTCTAGCAACGGCAAGTTAAATATGATAAAATTAATTGTTTGTTATAGCATGTAAAAATTATGAAACAAGAGGAGTATCATGGCTAATAAGTTCGTATCGGGGACCTTGATTCTGACGCTTTCCGGCTTTGTCGTCAAAGCCATCGGCAGCATCAACTGGATTATCTTATCCCGTATTCTCGGCGGCGAAGGCATCGGCATTTACCAAATGGCCTTCCCTATTTATCTGCTGGCACTGGACGTATCCAGCGCCGGCCTCCCTATCGCCATTTCCATCATTACGGCGGAAAAGGTAGCGAAGCAGGACTATCTCGGGGCGCAGCGCATCTTCCGCGTATCCTTGTCCATGCTGTGCACGACGGCGTTATTTCTCAGCATTCTCATGTTCTTCGGTGCGGAATTCCTCATCGACGAACAGATCATCCGTGAAAGCCGGGCCTATTATTCGCTCATCGCCTTAGCGCCGGCCATCTTCTTCACGACGGTCATCGCCGGCTACCGCGGGTATTTGCAGGGCTGGCAGCAAATGACACCGACGGCCCTATCTCAAATCGTAGAGCAGCTGGTCCGCGTCGTCGTCATGCTCGGCTTTGCGGCCCTGCTCCTGCCTTACGGCCTCGACTACGCCGCAGGCGGCGCCAGCTTGGGCGCGGGCGCAGGCGGTCTGGCAGCCTGGCTCGTCTTAATTTATTACTATTATAAGCTGAAGCGCTCCCTGCCCTCAGACGGCCCCGTATATCCGAAGGAAGACATCAGGCATATTTTAAAGCGCCTCGTCGTCCTGGCCGTGCCCATTTCCTTATCGAGCATCATGCTTCCCGTCGTGTCGAACCTGGATTTGCTCATCGTCCCCCGCCGTCTGGAAGTCGCCGGATACGCTACGGCCCAGGCAACGGAATTGTTCGGCTATCTGACAGGCATGTCCGTGCCGCTCATCAACTTGGCGACGATCTTGACGGCGGCCATGGCCATGAGTCTCGTGCCGGCCATCAGCCACAGCTTTACGCTGAAAAATTTCGACGAAATATACGAACGCACGGCCAGCGCTATGCGTATCTCCTTCCTCGTGACGATTCCCTTCAGCGTCATGCTCTACGTCATGGCCGAGCCCGTCGTCACCTTTATTTACAATGCGCCGGCTGCGACAGACGCGACGAGAGCCGTTGCCATCGCCATTTGCTTTCTCGGCCTGCATCAAATCACGACGGCTATCCTCCAGGGCTTAAAGAAGCCTAAAATCCCGGTCATCAACATGGCCGTAGCCTGCGTGGCCAAGGTGGCCTGCAACTGGTTCTTAGTCGCTATTCCGGCCTTCGGCATCACCGGCGCATCCTATGCGACTGTAGCCGACATCGGCGTCGCTGCCGCCCTGAACCTGTTTTTCATCTACCGCCATACGGGCTATATCATTCACGCCAATATCATCGTAAAGAACGTCGTTTCTGCCGCCATTATGGGCGTCATCATGTATTTCGTCTACGATTTCCTCTATCTGCACATCGGCCTGTTCCTCAGCCTCTTCCTGACCTGCCTGTTAGGCTCGGCAATCTACATTGGCCTCATGGCCCTGACCGGCGGCGTAACCAGAGAAGACGCCGCAAAGATGCCCTTTATCGGCCGGTTCTTTTAAACAGTATATCTCATCAATCAAACCCATCAGTAGATGATACGTCCCCTCTTTACTGGACACCCCAGTAAGGAGGGGACTTTTTATGCGTTATCCCTATAAATTTAAGAGAACCTGTGTAAACTTATATTGAAAAGGAGGCTGGCCCCCGCACCGAAGAACTAAACACCCGGCAAATTTATAAAACGATCCGGGAATAGTTCCGCATGGAAAAAGCACGATATCTCGAATTGATTTGCTTGGGATTCTAATGGCGCCGCCCTGAATGCGGCCGGTGTTCTGCACAACCCCTGCCTGAATTTGGACCGTCTTTCCCTGCAGTACGCCGCTGTTTTCCACAGCTTCCTTCGTATCCATTCCGAGATTCTTGGCGCATCCTCTGAAACAAGGTCGGCATTTTCAGCAATATTGTCCATAAGAAATCCTAACTGCAATCCAGCATTCACTTTGCTGCCGACAGTTTTAGAAAGTACACTCACTTGGCTGTTGTAGAAATACTCTTCTCAACCGTGATTTGTGTCAATTTTTCACTAGCCTTAGCAGCTGCCAAGGCAGCTACTTTTTTAACATTTCCCATATACCACTGAAAAGTTCTCGCCTGATCCGTGCGGATAATGATTCGGTAACTTTAACTATACATTTCTATCATATACGCAAAACACGGAGGCAGCAAGTTTTCTGCACTTGCTGCCTCCGTGTTTTATATTCAGATGCCGAACCTTCTATCCTGCATCTATGATTCAGTTGGTGGGCCCACCTGGATTTGAACCAGGGACCAACCGGTTATGAGCCGGGGGCTCTACCGCTGAGCTATAGGCCCTAAAGGTAAGGTAAAACCCTTACCAAATAATTATACGATAAGAAAATAGACTCGTCAAGTTAAGGATTAAAGAAAATCTTTAATCTTTTCCCGCTTGCCCCAATTGCGCAGCTTGCTGAGAGCCTTGCCTTCAATCTGGCGGATTCGTTCGCGCGTGACGTTGAAATGCTGGCCTACTTCTTCCAGCGTTCTGGGGCGGCCGTCCTTCAAGCCGAAGCGCAGGTACAGTACCTTGCGTTCTCTGTCTGTTAGGCAGGAGAACACGTCTTCAATCTGCTCTTTCAGCAAAATAAAGGACGCAGCGTCGTCCGGGGCAATCGCTTCGGAGTCTTCGATAAAGTCTCCCAAATGGGAGTCTTCTTCTTCGCCAATAGGCGTTTCCAGCGATACCGGTTCCTGGGCAATCTTCATGATTTCCCGAACGCGTTCTACGGGAATATCCATCTTTTCGGCAATTTCTTCCGGCAGGGGCTCTCTGCCTTTATCCTGCAGGAGCTGACGGGAAATGCGGATGAGCTTATTAATCGTTTCGACCATGTGGACGGGAATACGTATCGTCCGGGCTTGATCGGCAATAGCCCGGGTAATGGCCTGGCGAATCCACCATGTTGCATAGGTACTGAATTTATAGCCCTTGCTGTAATCGAATTTGTCGACGGCTTTCAAGAGGCCCAGATTGCCTTCCTGAATGAGATCGAGGAACAGCATGCCTCGTCCTACGTACCGCTTGGCAATGCTGACGACGAGGCGCAGGTTCGCATCGGTCAGTTTTTTCTTGGCCATAGCTCCGGCCTTTAATTCTTCTTCCGTCGCATCGGGCGAATTGCCTCGCTCGATAGCCTGGGCCAACGCGATTTCTTCCGTCGCCGACAGGAGGGGTACCCGGCCGATTTCCTTCAGATACATGCGGACAGGGTCGTCGATATTAATGCCCTCGGGAACGCTTAAATCGACGTTGTGCAGATCGGGAACGGGTTCGCCGTCGTCGTCGACGTTGAGGTCGTCGTTGTCGTTCAGGGAATCGTCTTCGCCGATGATGTCGATGCCCTTATCAGCAAACAGCTCGTACATCTTGTCGATTTGTTCCGGCGACAGGTCGTCCTCTTCCATGACGTTCATGATTTCCGTATACGTGAGACAGCCTTTTTTCTGGCCCGTTTGGAGAAGCTGCTTAATGTGCTGCAGGACGATTTCACGGCGTTCTTGTTCGCTCATCTGCTTTGCCGGTTCTTTTTTCTTACTTGTTTTGCGTTTCGGCGCTTTCTTCGCTGTACTTTTCTTCGCGCCGGCTTTCTTTTCTATTGTATTTTCAACTGCATCTGTCGTTTTTACCATGACGTACAAGCTCCTTTCTCCTAAGACCACTTCTTGATTTCTTCGTTTATTCGCTTGCATGCTGCTAATTCTTCTATAACCCGCTGGTCGTTATTGCGGCTGTACGCAGTCGCTTTTTGGCTGTGCTCGATATACTGCTTCTGCAGCTCGGCTAAGCGGAACCGCCTGACATAATCCATCAGCACGGCTTCGTCCATAGGGACGTCCTGCAAAATCATAATCCGCGCTACTTCTTCCGCCTCTTCCGGCGTCAGGCGCTGCTGAATATCCGCTTTGGCATAGGCCCCCTGCGAGGCGTAGACGTCTAAAATAGTTTGATATATGCGGCGCCGGCGTTCATCCATAAAAAAGGCGATATCGATTTTCTGCCGGATGCGTTCGCATGCCGACGGTTTTTCCAACAAGAAGCGCAGAATATTTTCTTCCGCCACAGCCATGGAGCCTTGTCCACGGGCCGCCGCGTTTTCATGAAACACTGTCGGCGATATGACGACTTGCTGCTGGCCTAATTCCGGATGCTTAGCCACGTATTTATTAAATTCGCTGCGGACAGCTGTTTCATCAATTTGTATTTGTCTGGCCATTTTCTTTAAAAAGCCGTCTAACACGACCCGGTTGTCTACGGTCGCCACGACGGGAAGAACCATGGCCGTAATGGAAGATTTTCCTTCCAGCGTCGTGCCGTCGTATTGGCGCAGCGCCGTCTGGAGCATGTAGTCCAAGGCATTGGGAGCGTTGGCTACGGCTTCTTTAAATTTTTCCGGCCCGGCTGAATTAATATATTCGTCGGGATCCTTTCCCTGGGGCAGCGACACGACGCGTATCCGCATGCCCATGCCGCGGACGATTTCCATCGCCCGCAGCGTCGCCTGCCGGCCGGCGCCGTCCATGTCGTAGGACAGTACCAGCTCGTCGGCCTGCCGCTGCAGCAAACGGGCCTGCTCCGGCGTAAACGACGTGCCCAGAGAGGCTACGACGTTGCGTATGCCCTTGTCGTGAGCTGCTACGACGTCCATGTAGCCTTCGACGAGGACCGCCTTTCCCTCTTCATAAATGGCTTTGTGAGCCAGATCCATGGCAAATAATAAGCGGCGTTTATTAAATATAGGCGTTTCGGGAGAATTCAGGTATTTCGGCCGGCTGTCGTCCAGCACGCGGCCGCCGAATCCGACAATGCGGCTGCGGCCGTCCCGTATGGGAAAGATAACCCGATTGCGGAAGGCATCGTAAAAACGGCCGTTCTTTTCCTTCGCCAGTCCCAACAGCACCAAATCCTTTCCCGACACGCCTTTTTTCATAAAGGCGTCGGTCAGCTTGTTCCAGCTGTCCGGCGCGAAACCGAGCTTAAATTCCCGGATCGTCCCGTCGGATACGCGGCGCTTGTGAAAGTAGGCCAGTCCCGGTTCTCCGTAATGAGTTTTCGTCAGACAATTATGAAAAAAATTCCCGGCCATTTCATTGATTTGATACAAGCGGCCTGCCAGCCGTTCCCGTTCGATTTCCTCAGCCGACTTCTGGATTTCCGGCAGGGGGATATGAGCCCGCTCGGCCAGCATCGTCACGGCATCGGAAAAGGAAACGTGCTCCTGCATCATAATGAATTTAAATACGTCGCCCGAGGCATGACAGCCGAAACAATAAAAAAAACCTTTGTCAGCGGCGACGCTGAAAGACGCTGTTTTTTCACTGTGAAAAGGACAGCAGGCCCAGAAATTCCGTCCCTGGCGCTTCAGGGACACATACCCTGATATGACGCCGACGATGTCGTTGGCTTGCCGCACCTGTTCAATGAATTCACTGGAAAATCTCCTCACGCCAATCACCTGTACCTTTAATTATTCCGACGATAATATATTCTCTATGGCCCGGCCAAAATCCTTCTTTTATTTCCAAACCGCGAAAAAAACAGGAGACCTGCAAAAAATCCGCAACGCTCCTATCATAATACATTCCCTGCCCATCGGTCAACGTTCTTTTCCATTTAATTTTATTTGCAAATTGACGGGGGGAACCTAGAAATATATAGATTTATTTTTTACCATTTTGTATAATATAGATGAATAATCTTAGATTTGCATTAAAGGATGGTATAATGATTCATTTTACAGTAGGCCCGCTATCCAGGCCCACGAGCCTTCTCGGAGCGCTGCGCCATTTCGGCGTATCGTCGACGCTGCGCCGCCGCATCAAACGCAACGGCGTCTGCACTGTCAACGGCCAGATTGCTTCGACAACGCAGTTTGTCTATGAGGGCGACGTAGTCCGCGTCGACCTGCCTCAGGTCAATTCGTTTTCGCCCGAGCCCATCCCTTTGTCTATCGCCTACGAGGACGACTACCTCCTCGTCGTCGACAAGCCCGCAGGCCTGCTCATGCATCCGACGGCAGCCGTGCGGCAGGGTACGCTGGCCAACGCCGTGGCGTACTACTACGAGCAAAGCCGTCAGCACTGCTCGTATCACCCGATGCATCGCCTGGACAAGAATACGTCGGGTTTGTGCATGATTGCCAAGGAGCCGCAGGTACAGTCCCAATTCGATAAAAAAGAAACGGCCTATAAACGGCTGTACATGGCGTTGACGGAAGGCCGCTTTCCCAGCCCCTTCGCCACTGTCCGCAGCCCTATCGGCCGTTGCCCGGACAGCATCATTACCCGTCAGGTCATGGCCGGAGGAAAACCGGCCCATACGGATTTCACCTGCCTGGCCGCCGGCGACGCCTACAGCCTGGTCAGCGTCTGCCTGCACACGGGCCGGACCCACCAGATTCGCGTACACAGCGCCTACCTCGGGTATCCCTTGGTCGGCGACGACTTGTACGGCGGTTCACGGGCCCTCATGACGCGGCAGGCGCTGCACGCCTACGCCATGCAGTTCGTCCATCCCATGACGGGACAGCTTATTTCGGTCAATTCCCCCCTCCCTGCTGATATGGCGCGCCTTGTCAGCCAGGCCGGCTGGAATTACATATACGCAAGGCTTCATTAATTTCATTTATTTTTAGGAGGTATGCCAAATGCCATTAGTCGGAACCACAGAAATGTTTAAGAAAGCCTATGAAGGACACTACGCCATCGGAGCGTTCAACATCAACAACATGGAAATCGTTCAGGGCGTTACGGAAGCAGCTGCCGAACTGAAATCCCCTATTATTCTTCAGGCTTCGGCCGGCGCCAGAAAATATGCTAAACCGGCATATTTGAAACACCTCGTAGAAGCGGCTCTGGAAACGAACGACCTGCCCATCGCCCTTCACCTCGACCACGGCGCAGACTTTGAAACGTGCAAGGACTGCATCGACGGCGGCTTTACGTCGGTCATGATTGACGGCTCCAAGCATTCGTTTGAAGACAACATCGCCTTGACGAAAAAAGTCGTCGAATACGCTCACGCCCACGGCGTCGTCGTAGAAGGCGAATTAGGCCAGCTCGCCGGCATTGAAGACGACGTAAAAGTCGCCGCTCATGAAGCTTCGTATACCCGTCCGGAAGAAGTAGAAGAATTCGTAACCCGCACCGGCGTCGATTCCCTGGCTATCGCTATCGGCACCAGCCACGGCGCGTATAAATTCAAACCGGAACAGTGCACGCGCAACGAACAGGGCGTCCTAGTTCCGCCGACGCTGCGCTTCGACATCCTCGAAGAAGTTTCCAAACGCCTGCCCGGCTTCCCCATCGTACTGCACGGCGCTTCGTCCGTCGTTCCGGAATACGTTAAGATCATCAACTCCAACGGCGGCAACTTGGCCGACGCCATCGGCATTCCCGAAGACCAGCTCCGCAAAGCCGCTTCCATGGCAGTCTGCAAGATCAACATCGACTCCGACCTCCGCCTGGGCCTGACCGCCGGTATCCGCCAGCACATGGCGCAGCATCCCGATCATTTCGACCCGCGCCAGTACCTCACGGACGGCCGTCAGTTCGTTCATGACATCGTAGCGCATAAGATCAAATGCGTTCTCGGATCGGAAGGCAAAATCTAACTAAATTACAAAAATATATTGATTTTTAGCGCTCTATATGATAGAATACTTTCTAGTGTTCTTGTAATTTAGGGAGGTGAATCAATTGCCGCAAATTAAATCCAACATCAAATCCATGGAAAAGGACGCAGCTCGTCACGCAGCTAACTCCAGAGTAAAATCTTCCGTTCATACGGCTATCCGCCGCACGACTGAAGCAATTGCCGCTGGTGATGCCGACGCTGTAAAGAAAGCCTTTGATAAAGCAAGCAGTGTAATCGATAGCGCCGCTCAGAAAGGCGTTCTCCATAAAAACAACGCAGCTCGCAAAAAGTCCCGCCTGGCTGCTAAAGTCAACGCAATGGGAAAATAATGTAAATGCTGACAAGGCCCGCCGAATACGACGGGCCTTGTTTTTCTATTCTCAAGGAGGCCCTATGCAGTTCCCCCAGTTTTCACAGTTTAGACATTTTCTTATTTTATTTTTCCCCCTCCTATTCACGCAAGTAGCGCAAATAGGCACAAGCGTATTCAGCAGCATCTTCAGCGGCCAGGCCGGCACAGTCGATTTGGCCGGCGTCGCCGTCGCCGTCAACATCTGGGTGCCCATCTTCGCCGGCGTCTGCGGCCTCTTTTTCGGCGTGTCGCCGATTATTTCCCAGCTGCGGGGAGCCCGCAAGGACAGCCGCATTCCCATGTATATCGCCCAGAGCTTGTATATCGCCGTCTTCTTTACCGTCGTCGCCATCGCTCTGGGCAGCCTCGTCCTGCCGCCCTTTCTCGACTTTATGGGACTGGAACCGGCTGTCCGCTACATTGCCGGCGAGTACCTGTTTGCTCTGGCCTTGGGCATTCTGCCTATGTTTCTCATGGCGACGATGCGCTACGTCGTCGACGCCCACGGCATGACTCACATTTCTATGGCCATCATCGTATTTCATATGGTCGTCACGGTACTCCTGTTCCGCCTCCTCATCTTCGGCGGACTGGGCATCGCTCCCATGGGCGGCATCGGCACGGGCTACGCCCTGACCATCGCCTCGTGGATCGCCTTCTTCATCTTTGCCGCCGTATTCCAATGGAAGGAGCCCTTTCGCTCCTATGCCATCTGGACGAAGCCCCGCCCCGTCAGCTGGGCCCACTGCTATCACCAGCTGCAGCTGGGCATCCCCATCTTCATCGCCGTTTTCTGCGAAACGAGCCTGTTCAGCATCGTCGGCCTTCTCATGGCCGAGTTTGGGACGTTGTATCTGGCGGCCAATCAGGCGGCTATCAGCTACGCCACGCTGACCTATACGATCCCCTGGAGCGTCAGCCTGACGGCGACTATCGTCATCGGCTACGAAGTAGGCGCTAAGAATTTCGTCGGCGCCCGCCAATACGCCCTCCTCTGCCAGATGACGGCCTTTGCCGTGGCAACGGTGACCATTACGGCGACGTACCTTTTTCTGGACCCGATCAGCAGCCTGTTTACCCACGATGCGGAGACCTTCGCGGCCATCCGCAATTTTCTCGTATACGCCATGGCCTTCGTCTTTCTCGACGCGGCCGGCACGCCTGTCCAGGGAATTTTGCGCGGCTACAAGGATGTCAAGGTCATTACGTACATCGCCTTCGTCACCTACTGGCTCATCAGTATTCCCCTGGGCTACGCCTGCGCCCATTTGACGCCGTACGGGCCGTACGGATACTGGCTGTGCTTCGTCATCAGCCTGATCATCAATTCCAGCGCCCTGAATTACCGCTTATGGCGTCACACAGCATTTCAACATTAAGGAGTGATTCTCATGCCAACAAATGAACAACTGGCCGTCTATGCCAATATCCTGCTGACCAAGGGCCTGAATCTGCAAAAGGGCCAAATCCTGGTCGTCAACGCCCCTGTCGAATCGAGCGCCTTCGTGACGATTTTAACCAAGGAAGCCTATACCTGCGGCGCGTCGCAGGTCGTATGCAACTGGCGCTGCGATGACACGACCCGTCTGCGCTATGAATACGAATCGCAGGAACAATTTGAAACGTTCCCCGACTGGCGGCGCGAATTCAGCTTATCCTATTACCGCCAAAACGCCGCTTTTTTGAGCCTCATTTCGGCCAATCCCTACCTCATGAGCGTCATCGACACGAAGAAGATCTTTGCCTGGCAGAAAGCGCAGAATGAAGCCTTAAAAGAATATATCGACGGCATGATGGCCTCCAAGACGACGTGGCTCGTCGCCGCCGTTCCCAGCAAGGTCTGGGCATCCATTTTATATCCCCAATTGGAAGACGATGCAGCTTATAACGCCTTGTGGAACCAGATTCTCCAGTCGTCCCGCGCCGACGGAGCCGATCCCCTGGCGGACTGGGACGCTCATCTCGCCAACCTGGCAGCCCGCCGTCAGTGGATGACGGAGCAGCATTTCTCTGCGCTGCGCTATACGAACTCCCTCGGCACAGACCTGACGATCCGCCTTCCGGAGAAGCATATCTGGCAGGGCGGCGCAGAAACATCTGCCAGCGGCATCTCCTTCAACGCCAATATCCCGACGGAAGAAATCTACACGGCTCCCTGCGCCGACGGCGTAGACGGCGTCGTATACAGCACAAAGCCCTTGGTTTATAACGGCAACGTCATCGACAAGTTCCGCCTCGTATTTAAAGACGGCAAGGTCGTCGAAGCCCATGCCGAAACAGGCGACGACGTCCTGCAGAAGCTCGTCGCCATCGACGAAGGAGCGGGCCGCCTCGGCGAAGTCGCCCTCATTCCCTACCATTCGCCCATTTCCCTATCGAATATCCTCTTTTATGAAACCTTATTCGATGAAAACGCGTCGTGCCACTTAGCGCTCGGCGCGTCCTATCCGACCTGCCTGGCCGGCGGAGCGGAAATGACGAAGGAAGAAACGGCGCAGGCCGGACTGAATGATTCCATGATTCACGTCGATTTCATGGTCGGCTCGCCGGATCTGTCCATTACAGGCATCAAAGCCGACGGCAGCGAAGTACCCGTCTTTCTGCACGGCGACTGGGCAGAATAACGGCTCACGCCACCCTTGTATCAGCACAAATCCCCTCGTTACCTATCTCGGTACCGAGGGGATTTTTCATATTCCAATACAAAAAAATGCTCTCTTGCAGCGGGCAATCGCACCGTCCACGCAAGGGGGCATAAAAGAGCATATCGGAAGTTTTCGGTATGTTCTTAGCCTCTGTAGGAAAGATTATTCGATTCCACTTCGTCAGGAGCCGTCCTGACATGGCCTTCTACAAACGTCCCGTCCTCTTTGATATACGGCCGGACAGTCACCGTAGGCTCGTCGGCATAGGGATTTATGTAAGAGGAATGGTTGATGTGAGTCCCGTGCACGGCATCATAAGATATTCCGGCGCCGGGATATACGGTAATGCCGCTGTGGACAGCATCAGGAGTTACCCCATCGGGATATATATGAGGCCGTACAACGATGCCATCGTGAACGATATCAGGAGAAGCCGCAGTTCCTGGATATACAGCAGGACGGACTGCGACGCCGCCGTGGACGATGTCTGGAGCCGGCGGGGCATCGGGATATACGTCGGGACTTACGACTACGTCGCCGTGAACGACGGGGATTTTTAAGAAAGGCAAGACAAAGGCAATGACCAACAGCGGTACCAAGCCCATAATGCCGAAGGCCTGCGTCGTCGTATAGCCCATCCGATACAGCTGTTTCAATATGACATGCAGCACGAGGACTGCTGCAGCAGCTAGGGCATACGTCGTATAGCCGAGAAGGCCTATATGGGACGCGCCAAAGGCTGCGAGAACGCCGTACACATAGGCCCCGGCCAAAATAGCGTACATATTTCGGATGATAAACCGTATGCGCATTATAAAAAATACGACGGCCAGTATAAAGGCCACAGGAGCCAAAAAGGGAAAGAGGACGCACAGCCCGCCGATTATCACGGCCAGGACGACGATCATCTTCAGTACCTGAAAGGACGTGACCAAAAAGAATACCAAAGCGGCGCCTGCCGCAAACAGCGGCGACGTACCGGCCAGGACGAGGGCGATAAAATACAGCACTAAAAAGCCTGCGTGCATCGTCTTGTTCATAGTCGTTCCTCCTGACGGAATTACGCGTCTTCGTACAAATCAATCGTCCGCTCTACAAATCCCTTATACTGCTCGTACTTCTGCCGGATGTCCGTATACGCATAATGATGGTACATAGGCATCTGCTTCACTTGCCTGAAAAAGGTATGGAAGCATTCAACCAATTTTTTATTCGCTACGACGTAAAACGGGCATACCGATTCGCGAATATACTGAGGATTTTTCTTAAAAAAAGCGGCCGTATAATTGGAATAAAAGGATAAATTCGTCACCTGATATTCCGACATTTCCATGGAGGCCTGAATGACGCCTACGGTAATTTTCGGATTTTTTTCCATAATATCCAGCGCATGCTGCAGGTGCATCTTGCGATACGGAGCCTTCATCTTGAATTCCTTATCGGTAAAAAACATATATCCCGTTTCGATATAACGGATAATCGACGTCATCGGCAGCATAAATTCCACTTCGCCTGAGGCCATCATTTCATCCCACATGATCTGCAGCTGTCCGATCTGCCTCGTCACCTGCTTCGACGCCTTGATTTCCGTCAAAAATTCAGAAACGGCCTGCGGCGGCAGCAGGAAATCGACGCCGTTTGTCAGGAAAAAGAAATATTTGTCAGACGAATAAAAGGCCGTCCGAAACCCGATATCCTCGATTCCCAAGGTTTTCACCGGGGCCAGCGCTGCCTGCTGGTTGGCAAAGCCGACGTAAAATCGGTTATAAATATCCTGCACCAGGGCCGCGTCGGAAATATAGGTACAAATGCCGATACTGCGCTCTCCCTGCAGGGAATATTGAATAACGAACTCATTTTCCATGATGATCGTATTGCCCTGCTTTAAGACGTCGGAATGATACAGCTTAAACTCGTAATTCAGGTATTTTCCCAGAATAATGTACAGCTGCTCCGTATATTTCGTATCGCGGGACAATTTTTCCAAATCGATGCCGACGTGAATCGTAATGTGCGGCGCCGTCTCATTGGGAAATTCCAGAAATTTCCAGAAATCAATGTCCAGCAGCGTGCAGAAATCGCCTAAAATCAGCAGGTTGCTTCCCTCTTTGGCGTTCTGCACCTTTTCCTTAAATACTGTATTCATAAATAGAAAGACATCGTGATTCCCCGTAATGACCTTCGCCGGCACGGCAGCTTCCTGCCGGTGGCGGCCGTGATGCTTCATGGAAAACCGATAGGAGGCGCTTAACTGCTGCAATATTTCAAACTCCGCCGTTTCTCGCGTCACAGGGACAGCAAACAATGTACTCAGTTCGTCAATCTGCCCGTTGGTTATGACTGATTCGGCGAAGCACTTAGCCAGTTTTTCATTGATCTGCTCGATATATTTCGTCGCCGGCAATTTTACGCCGTTCACCCACTTGCTGATATAGGACACGTCGTATCCCGTTATGTTCGCCAAGACTAAATTCTTCGTTTCCGTTATCGTAATCAGTTTTTTCAATATCACTGCATATTCTTCAGATACCAAGCAAATACCCCCTCGTTATGGCATATTGCTATGCTACCATGTTTTTCATGGCATGACAAGAATGAAAGGCATGTCATGAGGAATAGTTATGCAATATTACTGAAAATAAAAATTGCCCGATATACGCAGCAAATTACAGCGTATATCGGGCAATTTTATCGTTCCATATTTATTTATTATGAAGAATCTTTATAAGAAATGAATTTTTTTCATACGGATTCTTACTGACACTTAGCCATCAGGTGTTTGGCCTTTATATACTGGTCGATGCCGACAGCCACTTTCTTCCCTTCGCGCATAGCCAATACGACGGTTGCCGGTTTATGGACGATGTCGCCGGCGGCGAATACACCGGTCTGGCTGGTCATGCCGTACGGTTCGTCCTTCGTGAAGATGTAACCGTCACCGTTCATGTCGACGCTGAACTGGCGCATGCAGTCCAATTCCGGCCGGTTGCCGATAGCGGCGATGATTTTATTAGCCGGCACGACGCCGAATTCTCCTGTCGGCACCATCGTGGCGTCTTCCAAAATCTGCTGTTTTTCGTACTGCAGGCCTTCTACATGGTCCTGACCTACGACGGCCTTCGGAGCCGAGTAGAATTTAAAGGCGACGCCGTCAGCCTTCGCAGCTTCATATTCCGAGGGCAGGCACTTCATGTTCTTTTCTGCGCGGCGGTATACGATAGTGACGTTGGCTTTCAGGCGCAGGGCCGTGCGGGCCGCGTCGATAGCCACGTTGCCGGCGCCTACGACGATGACGTCGTCTCCGGGCTGAATCGGCAAGTCTTCCTGCTTCGCCTGGCCGAGCTGTACCTGCTGAACCTGGGTCAGGAAATGCTGCGCGTCGACGACGCCGTCGACCGTATCGTTTTCAACGCCCAAATTCCAGCCTACAGGCGCGCCGGTAGCGATGAAGACGGCTTCATATCCTTCGGCAAACAAGTCGCTGATTTGTTTGTCCGCGCCGATTTTCGTATTGAATTGGAAGACGGCGCCCAGCTGCTGCAGGTATTCCATTTCCCGGTATACGTGCTTTTTATGCAAACGGAACGAAGGAATGCCGAACATGAGCATACCGCCCGGCTCGGAAGCGCTTTCAAAAATCGTTACGTCGTACTGCCGGCTAAGCAGCTCGTGGGCGGCAGCCAATCCGGCAGGGCCGCTGCCGATTACGGCGACCTTAGCAACGGCGTCGCCCTTTTTAGGAACGGGCAGCAATTCGCCTTCGAAGCATTTATCGGCTACAAAGCGTTCCAGCTTGCCGATTTCAACGTGTTTTCCCTTTTTGCCCAATACGCAGGCCCCTTCACACTGCTTTTCCCACGGGCAGACGCGGCCGCAGATGCCGGGCAGACAGCTGTTGTGCGCGATGTGTTCGGCAGCTTCGCCGATGTTGCCCTGAGCCAGCGCATGAATAAACTGGGGAATTTCATTGTTGATAGGACAACCCTTACGGCACTGCGGAACGGCGCAGTTCAGGCAGCGGCGCGCTTCTTCGACGGCTTCTTTCAAGCTGGCGAAATCGGCGCTTTCCAACGGTTCCTGTTCAAATCCCAAGACGTCTTTATACTCTACCATAGTTTCTCATCCTTTGCTTTTTAATAGTATACACCACGTATAGTATACAACATTTTGACAAAAAAAGTCATCCCGAAACAGCAGGACCTAGTTCCCCTGTTTCGGGATGACAGCTGCATCATCGCGTCAGCACATCCAACAGCTCAGATTGAACCTTAGAATTTCTGACCAGATGCGTCTTTTTTCAGCCATTCGATGAGGACTTCTTCTCTCGTCCGTTTGATTCTGTCAATATCTTCCGGAGTCCAGTTGTACAAGCCCGTGCCGGTCTTAGCGCCCAAGTTTCCTTCGTCGACGCATTTCTTCATAACATCGGAAGCTTCCTTGTCGTCAGCCAGGTCGGCATTCAAGTAAGCGGAGATGTTGTAGAAGATATCGAGACCGCCGAAGTCAGCCGTTTCGATCGGGCCCGTTACGCCTAAGCGGCGGCCGATGCTGTATTTGCAGATGGCGTCGACAGCTTCTGCCGTAGCGATGCCTTCTTTTACGCAGTGCAGGGCTTCACGAAGCAGAGCAAACTGGAGGCGGTTGCCGACGAAGCCCGGAGCTTCTTTCAGCAGCGCAACCGGTTTTTTGCCGATTTTTTCCATGAGCTTCCATGTAATGTCGACAGTTTCCTGGTTCGTCTTAGCGCCCGGAACGATTTCAACCAACGGAATCAGATGAGGAGGATTCCAGAAGTGAGCGACGACGAAGCGTTCGGGATGATCCAAAGCGGAGGCAACTTCTGTCGGGGACAAGCCGGAAGAGTCCGTAGCAAAGATAACGTCGGGACCTAAGTAGGATTCCATTTCTTTGTAAACGGCTTTTTTGATATCCAGGTCTTCTGCGACCGATTCGATAACGAAATCAGCGTTGGCAGCAGCGTCTTTCAGCGTCGTGACGCCGTGAATGCGGCTGAGGAGGCCTTTTTCTTCTTCTTCCGTCAAGAGGTCGTTCGCTTTCATAACGTCCAATGTGAAGTGGATATTTTTCATAGCCCGTTCGATACTGGCATCTTTACGACCGAACATGTTGACTTCGTAACCGCTCTTTGCAAAAGCAATCGCCGTGCCGAAACCCATCGTTCCGCAACCGAGGTTGCAAATCGTCTTAATGTCTTCGAATTTTTTCATGTGTTTTTACCTTCCTTCTCTTGTGTATTTTTAATTTTTACTAACTCTTACTAAACTACACTCTGCTCTCTACTATAATCTTAGACTGCAAACGGAATGAATGTCAAGCCGAAGATCATGATAAGAGCCAAAACGATGAAGGCTACGAAGCTGTAACCAACGAAATCCTTGAATTCCAAGCCGCAGACTGCCATGAACGGTACGGCAAAGAACGGCTGAACCAGAGCAGTCAAGTCGCCGCCGAACATGTAGGCGATAACGGTCTGCGCGTCGGGAACGCCCAATGCCTTGCCAGCAGGAATAAGGAACGGAGCTTCGATAACCCACTTGCTGCCGCCGGACGGAATGAAGTAGCTGATGATACTGCTCAGGATAGCAGCGATAGCCGGGAAGGTCGTCGTCGTGCTGAAGGAAATAACCCAAGCGGCGATCGTATCGACGAGGCCCGTAAATTTCATGATACCGAAAATACCAGCATAGAACGGGAACTGGAGGATAACGCCCCAGGCTGCCGGCGTGGAAGCCTTAACAGCTTTCAGCATAGCTGCCGGAGAACCGTACAGCCAGATGATCAAGGTCAGGAACAGGAAGTTCAAGACGTTGATGTCCAAGGATTGACCGAGGATAAAGAAATGATAGAACAGGTACGCCAGGAACATGAGGCCGATGATGTAGGAGCACCACGGTTTGTACGTAACCCATTCGCTCGGCGTCTTGATTTCCACTTTCGTATCTGCAGCAGGCGGATCGATTTGAGCCAGAGCCGGATTCCACTGAGAAATGGATACCATTTTTTCCTTGTTCTTAGGCTGAAGTACGAAGCCGAAGAGGACGAGGATAGCGATGATGGAAGCTGCTGTCAAAATCAGGTTGTACGGATGGAAGATAGTCATGGAAATAGGAATAACGCCCATTTCTTTGACCATGAAGTGGTCAGCCGTAGCGACGAGCAGCGGAGCCGAACCGGAAAGACCCATGTGCCAGATGAAGAACGGCGTCCAGCCGGCGCCGCACAGATAGCGGTAGTCGATGGCAATGCCTTTGCGTTCAGCCTGGACAGCCAGGTTCTTACAAATCAGGGCGGCGAATACTAAGCCGAAGCCCCAGTTCAAATAGTAGCCAATCGTGGAAAGGATGACGCAGTATACATATACGCCAGTAGGAGAATTAGGTTTGCTGCAGGCCGAGGAAATGAGGCGCGTGCAGATAGGCGTCGTTGCCAATGCATAGCCCGTAATAACGATTAAGGACATCTGCATGGAGAATGCCAGCAAGGTCCAGAAACCTTTGCCCCAGGCGATAACCGTTTCGAAGGGGCTGGCCGGCGTGAAGATAAGTGCTAAAATAAATGCGACAATAGTAAGAATTAAAGCGATAACATACGAATCAGGTACCCATTTTTGGGCAAAGTCGGTAAAATAATCAGTAAATTGCTTCTTTTGAGTAGACATACTCATTTCTCCTTTCTTTGTTTTATTGTGACACCTTTCACCTAATACGGCGGTCTTCCGCCTTTCCTTCAGAAGACTGCCTTTTCTCCTAATATGCTACACTGTTATTATACCCTGTTTTATATTGAATAACAGTTAGAATTAATAGACTATATTGACCAAATAAACGAAAAATTGAATTCACTTAATTCATATTTAAATTTTAACGAATCACATTGAATACTCTTAAATATTTGTCAATTATTTTCTCGTTATATCATAAAACTGATATATTTTCCCTCCTATCTGCCGAAACAGCGCTGTGTACTGCGCCTTACTGCAAAAAAAATATCTCTATATATAGTGCCCTGCATGCTTCTTGACTACGGAGATGGCATGCTGTGGAAAGGCAAGAAATCTTTTGACTATACAGGAATATTTCGTTTTGTAAATTATTTTTGTACTGCATATTATTTTATGCGACAAATATGCAATGCGACAGGCATACGGTTTGTTCCTAACGTAACAAACCGCCCCCTGCTGACAGACAGGAAGCGGTTCACTGAGAATGGACTATTTCTTCTCCATATTTTTCTTTAATTGTTCTAGTACTTTCTTAGCCTTTTGACGGCGGTTCCAATACCACAGGCCGCCGTATACGATGACGACGATAACAATCAGGACCGTCAGCCGGCCGGCGTTGTCTTCCAACATCACAACGTCGTGCCCGACGACGACTTCTACGGCGACGGAAGGCAGCTTGCCGATCAGCGTGCCCAGTATATAATCGCGGTAGCTGATGCTGCTCAGCGCCCCCAGAGCCGTAATCAGCCCGTTCGGCGAGTACGGCAGGGCCCTGGCGACGGCCATGGATTTCAGCGTGCTGTATTCATCCAGCTTGCTGAGCATGCGGCTCTTTTCAATGAGCTCCTTCGCTTTATGGCGAAACAGCGTCCGCATGAAAAAGAAGCTGATGACGACGCCGATCGTCTCGGCCAGCCAGGAAACGACCGTCCCGGCGGCGATGCCGAATAAGACGCCGTTAGCCGCTGAAATGAAGATAGACGGCAGGAACCCGACGATATTGATGACGATGTCGATGATCATGCTGACGACGACGGCCCATACGCCGAAGGAGCGCAGGTACTCAATCGTCCCGTCTAAATTGCCGCTGACGGACAATTCCCATACGGTGCGGTAAAAGTCGGGTATCAGCAGGTGGATGCCGCCTAATACGCCGACCAGCAGGGCGAAGAATATGATTTTTATATGTGTTTCCGACAAGGTAGCAGCGTGTTTCATGGCCTTATCCTTTACGTTCCCGTACGGTCACAATCGTACGGCTTCTAATCCGGTCGTGCTTTAATTTCGTCAAATACATGGAGCCGCCGACAATACAGAGGCCGCCGGCTATCGTCATAGCCGTCAGCATTTCGTCGAAGAAGACGAAGCCCCACAAGGCGTTGAACACGACGGCGATATACGCGACGAAGCTGACGACGACAGGATTGCCGTAGGCGTAGGCGTCGGTCATCCAAATCTGAGCGACGACGGTGATAATGCCTAACGCAATATACAACAGCCATTCCTTGCCGTTCGGCATCTGAAAGTCAAAGCCCATGAGAATCGCGCCGGCCACGGCCGCGCAAAACAGAAAATAAAAGACGATTTCGTACTGATGATGCCGCCCCGACCCGGTCAGCTTGCTGATCGTCGTATAGGCCATAGCGGCAAACAAAGCCTGGGCCAGCACGAACAGGGAATACACATTAAACGACGAGAAATTCCACGGCCGTACGACCAGGCAGGCGCCGACGACGATGACGACCAAAGGCAGTCCCGCCCCCTTCGGCATGACTTCCTTTAAGAATATAGCCGCAAATATCATGACGAAAAACGCCGACAGCTGGGATAAAATCGATACGTCGGCCAAGGGCATGCCCCGCAGGGCATAGAAAATGCAGATCATGCCGGCGCCGCCGACGACGCCGCGAAACCACAGCGTCGGACGGTCGTACTTGGAAAAATGGATATGCTGGGCCTTCATGAGCGCCAAAATGAGCAAGGCGCTCAGAAAGCCGCGGAAAAACGATATTTCTCCCGTACTCATCGTATAGGACAATTCCTTGACGATGACGTTTTGAAGACTGAATGCCAAGGAAGACAATATCATGTAAATGACGCCTTTACTCATACAACTTCTCTTACCTCTTCCCCATGAAACAAGGCTCACGCCCGGCTGTGAATCGCGTCGACGAAGGCGAGGACGGCTTGTTTCATATCTTCTTTCTCAATGGAGCTGCCGAAGCGGACGGGCTTATTCCGCAGTTCTGCCAGCGGCTTAGGCAGGGCCATGCCCGTTACGGCGGCGATTTCAAGAAGCTCGTCGAAGGCATCGTCGTGCTTAGGCAAGGCCAGCGCCTGGCAGATGACCGGCGGGAACTTATAGGGATGTGCCGTCGCCATGACGACGGTATGGCGGCCTTCGCACAGCCCCTGTCTGCGGCGGTTCATGTATACGCCGTAGGCTACGGCCGTATGGGGGTCCAAAAGATATCCGTAATCGTTGTACACGTGGTTGATGACGGCTTCCGTTTCGCCGTCGTCGATCCAGCCGCCTTCAAATTCCCGGCGGAGCTGGGCCAATTCTTCTGCCGATACGGCCATTTTTCCCGTTTCAGACAAGTCCTTTTCCCACTGCGCAACCTTTTCCGCATCCTGCCCGGCGACATAAAACAGGAACCGTTCAAAGTTACTGGACAGGAGAATATCCATGGACGGGCTGTCTGTCGTAAAGAACTGGCGGTTCATATCGTACACGCCCGTTTCAAAGAAATCGGCCAGGACCTTATTCTTATTGGAAGCGCAAATCAGCTTGCCGATGGGAACGCCCATCTTCTTGGCAAAATATCCGGCCAGGATATTGCCGAAGTTGCCTGTCGGCACGACGACGTCAAAGATTTCCCCTTCGGAAATCGCGCCGTTGTCGACGAGGGATACGTACGTCGAGACGTAATAGGCGACCTGCGGGAAGAGGCGGCCAATGTTGATAGAATTGGCGCTGGAAAACAGCACGCCCTTTTCGTCAGCATAGGCGTTGACGCCGGGGTCGACGAAAACCCGCTTCAAAAAGCTCTGGGCGTCGTCGAAGTTACCGTAAATCGCCGACACGTTGACGTTATTCCCTTCCTGCTTCTGCATCTGCTGCTTCTGCATAGGGCTGACGCCTTCGCTGGGATAGAAGACCATGATATTCGTGCCTGCCACGTCCTTGAAGCCTTCCAGAGCCGCTTTCCCCGTATCGCCGCTCGTCGCCGTCAGAATCAGTATATCCCGGTCTTCCTTTTCCTGGGCCTTCGCCGCCGTCAGCAAGTACGGGAACAAGGACAGTGCCAGGTCTTTGAAGGCCAGCGTGCGGCCGTGGAACAGCTCGGAAATGCTGACGTCCGTATCGATGGAATGAAGGGGCACGATGCGTTCGTCCCGGAAGGTGTGTTCATTATAGGCCGAGGCGATCATGGCGTCGCGTTCTTCGTCCGTAAAATTCGTAAAGAAATATGACAAGACGACAGAGGCGATTTCCTGATACGATTTTCCCGCTAAGTCCTTGTACTGCAGCACCTGTTCCGGAAAGGTTTCCGGAACGTACAGGCCGCCGTCCGGCGCAAGGCCGTGAAGCAGGGCGTAGGACGGAGCTACGCAGGTATTGGAGCGTGTACTTCTGAATTTCATGTATATCTTCCCCCTTTTATCTAAGCAAAGCTGGTATCAGGCCAGTATATCATGAAGCAGGCTTATACGACCTGGAACAAATAAAATTTAAGATAATCCGTCTCCGGCACGTTCCACAAAATCGGATGATCCGGCGACTGCTGGCGGCCTTCAATCTGCCGCAGATGGACGCCGGCGTCCTTCGCCGCGTCGCGGAGCATGCGGCGGAACAAGTCGTCGCGCATGAAATGGGAGCACGAACACGTGGCGAGATACCCGCCCCGCGGCAGGAGCTTCATGGCTTTCAGGTTGATTTCCTTATATCCCCGTATGGCGTTGTGCACCGTATGGCCCGACTTCGTAAAGGCCGGCGGGTCGAGGATGATGAAATCGTAATCGCGGCATTTCTGCTCGGCCATTTCCGTAAGCAAGTCGAATACGTTAGCCTGTTTAGCTGTCACAATCTGTTCCAGCCCGTTGCGGCGGATGTTTTCATTGGTCATGGCGACGGCTTCTTCCGATACGTCGACAGCCGTAACGGATGCGGCCCCGCCCTTCGCGGCGTTGAGAGCAAAAGCCCCCGTATGGGTAAAGCAGTCTAATACATGGCGGCCGGCGGCGATTTTAGCCACGGCCAGGCGATTGTATTTCTGGTCGAGGAAAAATCCCGTCTTCTGGCCGTTTTCCACGTCTACGTCATACAAGACGCCGTTCTCATTGATCGTCGTCACGGGACTGCCCGGCTGCGGCAGAAAATCGGCTTCATACCAGCCCTTATACTGGGCCATGCCGTCGAGCTCCCGCACCTTGACGTCGTTGCGCTCATAAATGCCGCGGACGGAAACGCCCATAGCAGCCAGCTCGTCGACGAGGGCCTTGAAGATCACCGGCTTGACCTGATCCATGCCGTAGCATAAAGTCTGCGCCACCAATATGTCGTTATACCGGTCGACGGTCAGGCCCGGCATTTGGTCGGCGTCGCCGAAAATCAGGCGACAGCAGGAAAAATCAGTCGGCCCCATGACGGTATAGCGGTACTGGAGGGCGTATTTGACGCGTCGCTGCCAAAAGGCGTCGTCGAAGCGGTCGTTGGCGTTGTCCGATACGATGCGGATGCGGATTTTCGATATGTCGTTGGCAAAGCCCGTTCCCAAATACCGGTCCTTCTGGCTGTAGACATCGACGATATCGCCCGTCGCATACACGCCGTCTACGCGGGTGACTTCCTCGCCGTAGACCCAGGGATGGCCGCTGCGGGCAGCCATTTCCCCTTTTCGGGTTATATATAGTTTAGCGTACGGTCTCACTAGAATCTCCTTTATAAAATATAATGGCTCAGGTCGACGTTCTGGACGACGTCGTTCAGCTTGCCGGCAACGAAATCGCTGTTGACGACGATGTGGTGCTCGTCCACATCCGGCGCTTCAAAGGCGACGTCCTCCAGGATTTTTTCCAGCATCGTATGGAGGCGGCGGGCGCCGATATTTTCCGTTTCCAAGTTGACGCGGTGGGCGTATTCGGCAATGGCGTCGATGCCGTCGTCAGTGAATTCCAGCTCTACGCCGTCTGTCGACAACAGGGACGTATACTGCTTGACGAGGGATTGGTTCGGCTCGGTCAGAATCTTACGGAAATCGTCGACCGTCAGGGACTGAAGCTCTACGCGGATAGGAAAGCGGCCCTGCAGTTCCGGGATGAGGTCGCTGGGCTTCGATACGTGAAAAGCTCCGGCGGCGATAAACAAGATGTGGTCCGTCTTTACCGGGCCATACTTCGTATTGACCGTCGCCCCTTCGACGATAGGCAGGATATCGCGCTGTACCCCTTCACGGGATACGTCCGGTCCGCCGCCGCGGTTCTTTTCGGCAATCTTATCGAATTCGTCGATAAAGACGATGCCGGCCTGTTCCGTCGCTTCGATGGCCTTGTCGACGATGACGTCCATGTCGAGACATTTTTCCAGCTCTTCATCCTTGAAGATTTCCCGGGCTTTCGCTACGGTCATCTTCTTTTTCTTCTTCTTTTTCGGCATGATGCTGCCCAGCATTTCCTGGAAGTTGCTGGTCAGCTCTTCCGTCGAATTGCCCGTCAAGATGCCCTGTATTGCCCGTTCCTGTTCGCGGACCTCTACTTCGATTTCCCGGTCGTCCATCTTATGGGCGCAAATGTCTTCGTACATCTTCTGCCGGCGGTCCGACTTCGGTTCTTCGAGCTGCTTCGGCTGGTCTGCTTCTTCCGTTTCCTCTTCGCTGGAGAAGAAGATATCCATCGGATTGGCTACCTTTTCCTTAATAGCCGTCTTCTTCGGCCAGAAAACCTGCAGGATGCGCTTATTGGCTTCTTCTTCGGCCTTGGCTTCATAGCGCAGGCATTCCTGCTCCTGGACCATGCGGATGGCATTGGCTACGAGGTCGCGGATGATCTGTTCGACGTCGCGGCCTACGTATCCGACTTCCGTATATTTCGTCGCTTCGACCTTGATGAAAGGAGCGCCGACAAGCCGGGCCAGGCGGCGGGCAATTTCCGTCTTGCCGACGCCTGTCGGGCCGATGAGCAGGATATTTTTCGGAATAATTTCATCCTGCATTTCTTCGTTCAGCCGCTTGCGGCGCCAGCGGTTGCGCAGGGCGATAGCTACGGATTTCTTCGCTTCTTTCTGGCCTACGATGTATTTATCTAGTTCTGCGACAATTTGCTTCGGTGTCAATTCGATTTCGTTCATGTCATTCCCTCTTCTTTAGTTGTTATATTTCTTCTACGATGACGTTGTGGTTAGTATACACGCAGATATCGGCGGCGATGTGCAGCGATTTTTCTGCAATATCGCGGGCCGACAGGTCTGTGTTCTGCATCAGGGCCCGGGCTGACGCCAAGGCGTAGTTGCCGCCGGAGCCGATAGCCGAAATGCCGTCGTCGGGCTCGATGACTTCGCCGTTGCCGGAAATCAGGAGAATGCGCTGGCTGTCGGCTACGAGGAGCAGCGCTTCCAGCTTGTGCAGTATTTTATCGGAACGCCAGTCCTTGGCCAGTTCTACGGCGCTGCGGACGAGATTTCCGTTGTATTCGTTCAGTTTTTCTTCAAAATGGTCAAACAAGGTAAAGGCGTCGGCGACAGATCCGGCAAAGCCGCTGATGATCTTGCCGTGGTACAGGCGGCGTACCTTCTGGGCCGTGCCCTTCATAATGACGGCATTGCCCATCGTCACCTGGCCGTCGCCGGCAATGGCCGTCTTGCCGTTGCGCTGCACGGCGACGATAGTCGTCGCGTGAAATTCTGTAGACATCATATCAGACATTCTCTATCTTCTCCTTCATCACTTCAATTTCTTCCAAAGCCCGCTGCGCCAGCATAGCGTTCTTTTCCTTCTTTTTCATGCGCTTCTTGATGCCCAGCGGTTCCATAAGGCCGAAGTTGATATTCATGGGCTGGAAATTATCGTTCGGGCCGCTGGAAATATACTGGCTCAGGCCGCCGATAGCCGTGCGGCGCGAAAAGGTCAGGCAGTCCTTCCCTTCCAGCAGGCGGGCGGCGTTGATGCCGGCCAGCAGGCCCATGGCCGCCGATTCCAAATACCCTTCGACGCCTGTCAGCTGACCGGCGAAAAAGATGTTCTGATTGCGGCGGTACTGCAGCGTCGGTTCCAGAAGCTCCGGTGAATTGATATACGAGTTGCGGTGCATGACGCCGTAGCGGACGAATTCCGCCTGTTCCAATCCGGGAATCATGGAAAAGACCCGCTTCTGCTCGCCGAATTTGAGATGCGTCTGGAAGCCGACGATATTGTACAGCGTCGCGCTGCCGTTGTCCTGCCGCAGCTGAACGACGGCGTAGGGCATTTCACCCGTATCGGGCAGCTCCAGGCCGACGGGCTTCATGGGGCCGTAACGCATCGTGTCGACGCCGCGGGAAGCCATGATTTCAATGGGCATGCAGCCTTCGAAGACGTTGTCGTTCTTTTCGAATTCGTGCAGTTCGGCGCATTCGGCCGTCGTCAGGGCCTGCCAGAAGGCTTCGTATTCTTCCTTCGTAAAGGGGCAGTTCAAATAATCGGCCCCGCCCTTGCCGTACCGCGCCGCCCGATAGACCTTGCTCATATCCAGCGAGTCGACGGTGACGATGGGAGCCGCGGCGTCGTGAAAATGGAAGTAATCGGCGCCGGTCATAGCCCGTATCGTTTCGGCCATGGCGTCACTGGTCAGCGGCCCCGTGGCGACGATGCAGATCTGGTCGTCCGGCAGCTCCGTAATTTCTTCATTTCGTATCGTAACGAGAGGATGGTTCCGCAGCCGGTCCGTTACGAACTGGCTGAACGGCACGCGGTCTACGGCTAAGGCTCCGCCGGCAGGCACGCGGTGCGTATCAGCCGATTCCATGATGATGGAGCCGAGACGGCGCATTTCCTCCTTCAGCAGCCCGACGGCGTTTTCTATGTTGGCGGCGCGCAGCGAATTGCTGCACACCAATTCTGCAAATAATTCCGTATGATGAGCCGGCGACGATTTGACGGGCCGCATCTCTGCGAGCTCGACGGGAATGCCCCGCTTCACCAGCTGCCATGCCGCTTCGGAGCCGGCAAGTCCCGCCCCGATGACAAGTACGCTATTCTTCATTGATGGCTTCACCCTTCTTATGATTTTCACACTCTGCGTTGCTGCAGAAGATTTTATCCGGTCCTTTTTTATAATGCTTGACGACCATGATGCTGCCGCAGACAGGACATTTTTTATCGATAGGCTGGTTCCACAGGACAAAATCGCAGTTAGGGTATTCGCTGCAGCCGTAGAACACGCGGCCCCGTTTCGATTTGCGCTTGATCAGGCTTCCTTGGCCGCACTTGGGACAGGTAATGCCCAAATCCTCGACGATAGCCTTCGTATTGCGGCATTCGGGGAAATTAGAACAGGCCAGGAACTTGCCGAAGCGGCCGAATTTATATACCATCGGCGCGCCGCAAAGCTCGCAGACCTGACCGGAATCCTGACCGGCTACGGCTACCTTTTCCATCTGCTGCTCCGCCACATCCATTTCCGGCTTAAACACGTCGTAAAATTCCTGCAGGACGTGCGTATACGTGTCCTTTCCCTGTTCGATATCGTCCAGCTCTTCTTCCATATGAGCCGTAAAGCCGACATTGATGATGCGCTCGAAATACTTTTTCAGCAAGTCGACGATAATGACGCCCAATTCCGTCGGGATAAACTGCTTATCCTTCTTTTCCACATAGTTGCGGTTTTGAATCGTATCCATAATCGGCGCGTACGTACTCGGCCGGCCGATGCCCTTTTCTTCCAGCGTCTTGATGAGGCTGGCTTCGGTATAGCGGGCCGGCGGCTGCGTGAAGTGCTGCACAGGTTCTACAGTCTGATTATGAACGACGGAACCTTCCTCGATGTGCGGCAGCTCCGAGAGGGTCTTATCTTTTTTCGCGTCTTCGTACAGCTCCGTAAAGCCTTTAAACAAAACTTTATATCCGGCAGCCCGCAGCTCATATATGCCGCTGGCGATGCTGATAGCCATGTGCTCCGTTTCCACGGCTTCCATCTGGCTGGCCAGGAAACGGTTCCAAATGAGAGTGTACAGCCGCAGCTGGTCCCGCGTCAGGAACGGCGAGACGACGTGCGGCGTCAGCTCCAGCGACGTCGGGCGAATTGCTTCGTGGGCATCCTGGCTGGACTGCTTCGTCTTGTATACGCGGGCCTTTTCCGGCACGTATTCCTTCCCGTACGTCGACATGATGAAATCCCGGGCCGCCTGGACCATGTCGTCGTTGATGCGCGTCGAGTCCGTACGCATGTACGTAATCAAGCCCACGTGGCCCTGTTCGCCGATATCCAGGCCTTCATACAGCTGCTGGGCCAGCATCATCGTCTTCTTCGCGCCGAAATTCAGCTTGCTGACACATTCCTGCTGCATCGTCGACGTCGTAAAGGGCGGCTGGGGCTGGCGCTTGCGCTTCCGCTTCTCTACCTTGACAATTCGGTCCGGTTCATGACCTTCTTCGCCGCGCTGTTCCCACTGCAAATCGGCGGCAATCTTCTGGGCCATGTCCCCATCGCTGATCTTGGCCTTTTCACCGTCGATTTTCACCAGCTCTGTCGTAAGGACCAGACCCTGCCCAGTCTTGTACGTTCCGCCGACAGTCCAGTATTCTTCCGGCACAAAGGCCTTGATTTCTTCTTCGCGCTCGCAAATGAGACGAACGGCCACAGACTGCACACGGCCGGCGCTCAGCCCCTTGCAGACCTTTTTCCACAGCAGGGGGCTCAGCTTATACCCTACGATGCGGTCCAGGACGCGGCGGGCCTGCTGGGCGTCGACCTTCTTCAAATCGATGGGCTTCGGGTCTTCCATGCCGGCCAACACGGCCTTCTTCGTAATTTCGTGGAACATGACGCGGCAGGCGTCCTTCGGGTCGATTTCCAGCAAATGAGCTAAGTGCCAGGAAATCGCTTCGCCTTCGCGGTCCGGGTCAGTCGCCAGATATACTTTTTTAGAACGGATGAACTCGTCCTGCAGCTCTTCAATGAGCTTGCGCTTATCCCACATATTCGTATACGACGGCGTAAACCCGTCTTCGATATTGACGCCGAACTGATTGCGCGGCAAATCGCGGAGATGGCCGCGGCTGGCCATTACCTTATACGAGCTGCCTAAAAAGCGTTCAATCGTCTTGGCCTTGGCCGGCGATTCCACGATAACCAGATTTTTGGCGTTTTTCGGCAAGGGGTCCATTTTTTTCAGCGGCTTCTTTTCCGGCAGATTTACGGTCCCATTAATAACCATCTTTTCGCCGTCGTCTTTCTTCTTGCGGCCCCGCTTCTTTTTCTTCGTATCGTCAATAATAATCGTTCGTTTAATCGGAAATTCCAGCATATATCTCCATCCTAACTTCCCTGCCGGCATTTAAGCCGGATTTTCTGTACAAGCTAACACTTAGCAACAAATCTATTTTAAAATAATACACTATTCCGACGGGCCTTTCAAGGTTTGACCTTAGGATATACCTATTCTGCAGGACAATACGTATTCCCATAAAGGGCTGGCAGCGACAAAATTTAAAGGGCGGATCCCTTGCGGACTTTTTAAAATTACCGTATACTAAAAGCATACAAAATTCGTATACAAAAGGAGACGATACGTATGAACCACTATGATGTCATCGTCATTGGCACCGGCGCTGCCAATATTATTACCGACGCGGCCCAGCGGCAGGGCCTGCGCATCGCCGTCGTCGAACGGGACCGCTTCGGCGGCACCTGTCTGAACCGCGGCTGCATCCCTACGAAAATCATGGTCACGGCGGCCAACGTCGTCCGGGAAATGGAGGAAGCGCGCCGCATCGGCGTCTATGCCGACAACGTGCGCATGGACTGGGACGTCATCACCCGCCGCCTGTGGCATAAAATCAACGAAAACAGCGCGATCAAGGACTATTACGCCGCCTTCCCGAACGTCGACGTCTACGAAGGCACGGCGTCCTTTACGGGCCAAAAGAGCCTGCATATCGCCATGAACGACGGTACGGCCCAGGACATCAGCGGCGACAAGATTTTCATCGGCGTCGGCGCCCGTACCAATATCCCCGACCTTCCCGGCCTGGAAGAAACGGGCTACCTGACATCGGAAACGCTGTTCGGCAGCAAATATCCGAAACGGCCCTACGACAGCCTGCTCATCATCGGCGGCGGCCCTATCGGCTGCGAATTCGCCCACGTGTTCAACGCCGCCGGCACCAAGGTCACCATCGTCCAGCGCAACGTCCGCCTGCTGCCTAAGGAAGACGAAGATATTTCCGCCTTTATTTTGAAGCAGCTCACCAACCACGGTATTTCCGTCCGCCTCAATCAGACGACCCTTTCCGCCTCGGTCAAGGACGGCAAAAAATGCCTGACCGTACAGGATAAAGCGACGGGAGAGACGACGGAATTGTACGCCGACGAAATCCTCGTCGCGCCGGGCATCCGCCCCATGACGGACCTCCTTCATTTGGAACATACAGACGTACGCACCGACAGCCGCGGCTTCATCATGACCAATGAATTCCTCGAAACCAGCGCCGAAGGCATCTGGGCCATCGGCGACGTAAACGGCCAGGCGCCGTTCCGACACAAGGCCAATCACGAAGCGGAAATCTTATCGCACAATCTCTTCTCCGACGTACTGCCCGAACAGTGGCGCTGGGTTCATTACGACATCGTCCCTGCCGTCACCTTCACCTATCCCGAAGCAGCCCACGTCGGCCTCAGCGAAGCCGACGCCCGCAAGAAAGGCTATGACGTCGAAATCGCTGTAAATCATTATTCCGCTTCGGCCAAAGGATACGCCATGGGGCTGGAACCGGGCGACGATGACGACGGATTCGTCAAGCTGGTGATCGACAAGAAAACGAAGTATATCCTGGGAGCTCATATTATCGGCCATGAAGCGTCTATCCTGATTCAGCCCTTCGTCAATCAGCTGACCTGCGGCTTCCATACCATCGCGCCGCTTCACGAGGACATTGCCTCGCCGACGGCCCAAGCGCTGCGAGCCCTGCCGTTGACCAGAAATCTGGCCCCGAATCCCGTCTACACCCTCAGCGAAACGATGACGCCTCATCCAGCCTTGTCGGAAGTTACCATGTGGACGCGGTATTATTACGAAAAGAAATGACGATACCTGTATCATTTCCCATTCAGCATATAGAAAAAGCAGAGGCATGGCGCTTCTGCTTTTTCTATATATACAATATATTTATGCCTTTACTCCTGCTAACTTCGCCGGATCCATGGCGGCGTCGAACTGCTCGCCTGTAACCCAGCCGCTGGCAACGGCCGATTCACGCAGCGTCAGCCCTTCCTTCGCCGCAGTCTTGGCGATCGTGCAGGCCTTGTCATAGCCTACGAGGGGTACGAGGCCCGTAACGAGGATCAGAGACTGATGCAGGTTGTAGTCGATTTTTTTGAGATTCGGCTGAATGCCGACGACGCAATGCTTGCAGAACGAATCCATGACGTCGCTCAGAATACGGATAGACTGCACCATGTTGTAGGCGATTACCGGCATGAACACGTTGAGCTCAAAGTTGCCCTGGCTGGCAGCAATGCCGACGGTCGCGTCGTTGCCCATGACCTGTACGGCTACCATGGTCATAGCTTCGCACTGCGTCGGGTTTACCTTCGACGGCATGATAGAGCTGCCCGGTTCATTTTCCGGAATGGTGATTTCGCCGATGCCGCAGCGGGGGCCAGACGCCAGCCAGCGCACGTCGTTGGCGATTTTCATCAAATCGCAGGCCAGTGCCTTCAGCATGCCGTGAACGACGACGAGCTCGTCCTTACTGGTCAGGGCGTGAAATTTATTCGGCGCCGTATGGAACGTTTCACCCGTCAGCTTGCTGAGTGTTTCGGCAAACCTTACGTCGTATCCTGCCGGGCAGTTGATGCCCGTGCCGACAGCCGTGCCGCCCATGGCCAGATCGCGAAGGAAATCAATGCCCCGTTCCAGCATTTCCTTATTGCGTTCGATCATGCGGGCCCAGCCGCTGAACTCCTGTCCCAAGGTAAGGGGCGTAGCGTCCTGCAGGTGGGTGCGGCCAATCTTAACGATGCCGGCGTACTCTTCCGCCTTGGCGTGGAGCGCATGGTACAGCGTGTCCATGGCCGGGAACAGCTGACGCTTGATGAGCAGGAGCGACGCTACGTGGAGCGACGTAGGGAATATATCGTTGGAGCTCTGCGAATGGTTGACGTGGTCGTTCGGATGAACGTTGACGTTTTCTCCCTGTTCCTGCAACAGCTGCATGGCCCGGTGCGCGATGACTTCGTTCATGTTCATGTTGAACTGCGTGCCGCTGCCGGTCATCCATACGGCCAAGGGGAAATTGCCGTCCAATTTGCCGGCCAAGACGTCGTCGCAGGCAGAGGCAATGGCGTCGGCCCTGTCGCCGTCTACGGCACCCAGCTCCTTATTGACTAAGGCGGCCGTTTTCTTTAAATAGGCAAATACCGTCACCAATTCAGCTGGAATCTTTTCCGTGCCGATTTGGAAATTTTCAAAGCTCCGCTGCGTCTGGGCCCCCCACAATTTATCGGCAGGCACCTTCACTTCTCCCATCGAGTCTCTCTCTATGCGATATTCCATGTTCGTATCCTCCTGTCTATCCCGTAAAAACGGGCATGATACATATCATATGTTTTTATGAAAAAGGCTCCCCGCAGGGAGCCTTGCTTCGTCTTACGCTCTGTCTCAACAGACTGCAGACGTTTCTTACTGTAAATGCTTCAAGCCCTTCGCGCCGATGTCGCTGCGGACCTGCTGGCCGTCGAAGTGGATAGCCGCGACGTGACGGTACGCTTCGTCAATAGATTCCTTCAGCGTCGGGGCTACAGCCGTCACGCCGAGGACGCGGCCGCCGTTCGTCACGTACTGGCCGTCCTTCTTAGCCGTGCCGGAATGGAATACCATAGCCGTATCGTCGAGGGCGTCCAAGCCGGAAATGACGTCGCCTTTATGGGAAGACGCCGGATATCCAGCCGAGGCCATGATAACGCAGCACGCCGAAGCGTCTTTCCAGGCTACCATATCCTTCGTCAGCGTCCCCTGCGTGCAGGCGTACATGATTTCCGCCAAATCGCCGTCAAGGAGAGGCAGTACAGCCTGCGTTTCAGGATCGCCGAAACGGCAGTTGAATTCGACGACCTTCGGGCCGTCGGCCGTAATCATGAGGCCGGCGTATAAGCAGCCCTGATATACGATGCCTTCCTGAGCCAATCCGTCTACGACGGGGCGGAGGATTTTTTCTTCTACTTCCTTCACCAGTTCAGGCGTCATGACCGGAGCCGGAGCGTATGCGCCCATGCCGCCCGTGTTCGGGCCTTCGTCGTTGTCGAAGATGCGCTTGTGGTCCTGAGCCGAAATCATGGGAACGATAGTCTTGCCGTCGACAAAAGCCAGCAGGCTCGCTTCTTCGCCGACCATGCATTCTTCGACGACGATGCGGCCGCCTGACGCGCCGAAGATGTGGTCTTCCATCATAGCGTTAACCGCTTCTACGGCTTCTTCTTCCGTCTGGGCGACGACGACGCCCTTGCCGGCAGCTAAGCCGTCGGCCTTGACAACGATGGGAGCGCCCTGTTCATGAATATATTTCTTTGCCGCTTCCCCATCGGTAAAGGTTGCGTACGCCGCCGTCGGAACATGGTATTTTTTCATGATGTCCTTAGCAAAGGCCTTAGAGCCTTCCATCTGCGCGGCAGCCTTGTTCGGGCCGAATACGGCCAGCCCCTTAGCCTGACAAATATCTGCCAAGCCTTCCGTCAGGGGAACTTCCGGACCGACGACGAGCATGTCGATTCCTTCGCCGCAGCAGTATACGGCGATTTTTTCCAAATCCGATACGGGGATGTCGATGCATTCGGCAATTTCCGCCATAGCGGCGCTACCGGGGATAGCGTATAATTTTTCAACGGTTTTGCTCTGCGCCAGCTTCCAGGCCAGGGCGTGTTCGCGGCCGCCGCTGCCGATCACTGCTACTTTCATTATTTCGCAGCTCCTTTCGCAACCTGGCCGGCCAGGTATTCGGCAATGGCCGTGTCGTATACGGCCGTATGATGGAACGCTTCCTGCGCCAGTTCCAAACGGTATTCGTCGCTGAATTCGCCGTCTTTGCGGAGGATGTCGATGATTTCGCCGTATTTAGCCGGATTCGTAACGATAGCTACGTACTTATTGTTCTTAGCCGACGCCCGGACCATGCAGGGGCCGCCGATATCGATGTTTTCAATGGCTTCGGCCAGCGTGACGTCCGGTTTGGCAATAGTCTGCTGGAAGGGGTACAAGTTGACGACAACCAGATCGATCGGCGTAATGTCGTGGTCTTTCATGGCCTGGACATGTTCCGGATTGTCGCGGACGGCCAAGATAGCGCCGTGGATTTTCGGATTCAGCGTCTTGACGCGGCCGTCCATCATTTCCGGGAAGCCCGTAACGTCCTGTACGGCCATGACCGGTACGCCGGCTTCTTTCAGAGCCCGCATCGTGCCGCCTGTAGAAATGATTTCAACGCCCATATCGGCCAGAGCCTTGCCTAATTCGACGACGCCCGTTTTATCGGATACGCTGATGAGCGCGCGTTTAACCTTCATGATAATTCCTCCTTATGCTTGCGTGCCTTTGACGACGCCGCCTTCAATGCGGAGCTTGTCGTCGCAGAACAGAGAAACGGCTTTGATAAATGTAGGATGTTCCTTCGTCAAGATACGGGCCGCCAGCGTATCTTCCGTGTCGTCGTCCATAACGGGGACAGACGACTGCAGAATAATCGGGCCGGCGTCCATATCGGGAACAACGAAGTGAACGGTGCAGCCGGCAATTTTTACGCCCGCTTCCAAAGCCTGGCGCTGGGCGTGCAGGCCGCGGAAGGACGGCAGCAGTGCCGGATGGATATTTATGATTTTATGTTCGTAGCGGGAAATGAAATCGCCGCTGAGAAGCCGCATAAACCCGGCCAGGCAGATGACGTCGGCCTGATACGGCGCAATCTGGTCGAGAATAAATTGTTCAAATTCCGCCTTGGAGCCAAACTGCTTGCGGTCTGCCAGGATAACCGGCACACCCCATTCCCTGGCCCGGTCCATGACAGGCGCGCCGGGAATATCGCAGACCAGCGCCTTGACTTCGGCATTAATGGCGCCGGCTTCCACGGCGTCATGCAGGGCGACGGCATTGGAGCCGCGGCCCGAAGCAAAGATGACCATGCGCTTCTTAGTCATTGAACGCGCCTCCCTGCAGCGTGACCGGCACATCCGAATCGACGACCTTGCCGATGACATAGGCCTTTTCGTCCCGTTCAGCCAGGTTAGCCATGACGGCGTCGGCGTCTTTTGCGTCGACGATCATGATCATGCCGATGCCCATGTTGAAGGTACGGTACATTTCGCGCTTGTCTACGTTGCCCCATTTCTGGAGAAGGCCGAAAATCGGCAGCTGCGACCACGACGTCACGTCGATTTCCACGCCTACGCCCTTTGGCAGCACGCGGGGAATATTTTCATAGAAGCCGCCGCCTGTAATGTGCACCATGCCCTTAACGTCGAAATTACGGATAATGGGCAGGCACGGTCTTGGATAGAGGCGCGTCGGCGTGAGCAGGCATTCGCCGATGGTCATGCCCAATTCGTCGACGTATTGGTCGAGCTTCATGTTCATCCGTTCAAAGACGATCTTGCGGACCAGCGAAAAGCCGTTGGAATGGACGCCTGTCGACGGAAGGCCGATGAGGACGTCGCCGGCCTTGATCGTTTCGCCTGTAATGACTTTTTCACGGTCGACGATGCCGACGCCGAAGCCGGCCAAGTCGTAATCGTCCTTCGCATAGAAGCCAGCCATTTCAGCCGTTTCGCCGCCGAGGAGGGCGCAGCCCGATTCCTTGCAGGCATTGGCGACGCCTTTTACGATCGTCGCTACCTGTACGGGATCCAGCTTGCCTACGGCGATGTAGTCCAGGAAGAACAGCGGCTCCGCCCCTTGGACGAGAATATCGTTAATGGACATGGCTACACAGTCCTGGCCGACCGTATCATGCTTGTCCATCATGATAGCCAGGCGCAGCTTCGTGCCTACGCCGTCGGTACCGCTTACTAGAATTGGATTTTTTATCTCGCTGTTCATGAGAGAAAAGAGGCCGCCGAAGCCGCCGAGATCGCCGAGGACTTCCGGGCGGTACGTCGCTTTGACCGAATCCTTCATGAGTTCTACTGCTTTGTTGCCGGCATCGATATCTACGCCGGCGTCTGCATAGGTTAATCCTTTATTTGTGTTCGAGAGCATATTTTTCTCCTTCCTCATTCGCCGTGGGAATGGCCGTCGGGTAGTCGTTGTTGAAGCAGGCTAGACACATATCTTCCCGCGGAATATTCGAAATAGCACGGCTCAGGCCTTCGATGGAAATGAAATGCAGCTTGTCTACGCCGATGTATTTCTGTATCTGTTCTACGTTGAGAGTCGACGCGATGAGTTCCTTGCGGACCGACGTGTCGATGCCGTAGAAGCAGGGATATTTAATCGGCGGCGCCGATACGCACATGTAGACTTCCTTCGCTCCGGCTTCGCGCAGGAGCTTGCAGATAATGCCGCTCGTCGTGCCGCGGACGATGGAATCGTCGACCATGACGATGCGCTTGCCCTTTACGACGGATTTGACGACGTTCAGCTTCATGCGCACAGCCAGTTCGCGCTGCTTCTGATTCGGTTTGATGAAGGTACGGCCCATGTAGCGGTTTTTGATGAGGCCGTGGCGGAACGGAATGCCCGAAGCCTGGGAATAGCCGATAGCCGCCGTGTTGCCGCTGTCCGGAACGGAAATGACCAGATCAGCGTCGTACTGCGTTTCATTCCACATTTCCTTGCCCATATTCAGACGGGCCTGGTATACGTCCTGTCCGTCAATAGTGCTGTCCGGACGGGCAAAATAAATATATTCAAAGGAACAGATTTGTTTGCGGTCTACTGTTGCAAAGATTCTCGATTTTACGCCTTGTTCCGTAATTTCTACGAATTCGCCGGGCTGTACGTCGCGGACAAAGGTCGCACCGATAGCGTCGAGAGCGCACGTTTCCGACGCCAATACCCAGCCGCCGCCGTCGGTCCGGCCGATGCACAGCGGACGGAAGCCGTAGGGATCGCGGGCGCCGTACAATTTATCCTTGGTCATCAGCACGAGGGAATAGGCTCCGCCGAGACGGTTCATGCTTTCCATGATGCGTTCTTCCATCGTTTCCTTCTGGCTGCGGCTGATCAGGTTGACGATGATTTCGCTGTCCATGGTCGTCTGGAAGATGGCGCCGTTTTTATCCAGCTCTTCCCTCAGGGCGCGCGTATTAGTCAGGTTTCCGTTGTGAGCCAGCGCCAGCTGTCCCATAGGCGTATACACGGCCAACGGCTGGATATTGCGGGGATTATTGGAGCCTGTCGTCGAATAGCGGACGTGGCCGATGCCGATGGGGCCGCCTTCTTCGTCGGGAACGCCTTTTTCAAATACTGAGCTGATAAGGCCCATGCCGCGGTAGGTGTGAATATCTACGCCGTCGGTCAAGGCCATGCCGCCGCTTTCCTGTCCGCGGTGCTGCAGGGCGAACAGCCCCCAGTAAATGTAGCGGGGAATATCCAGAGTTTTGTCAAAAATACCTAATACGCCGCATTCTTCATGCTGCTTATCCCAAATCGGATCGTAAAACATGAAAACCTCCTGTTTGCTAAATGCTGAAAATTTGGATTACATCGCCTGTACGGCTTCTTGAATCTTTTTGTTCTTTTCCATGACCTGGTTCGCCATGTCTTCGCGGTAGGCTTTGTATTTTGCAGCCAACGCCGGATTGCTGACCGCGCCGATCTGCAGAGCCAGCAGGGCCGCGTTTTTCGCGCCGTTTACGGCCATCGTCGCTACAGGCATGCCCGACGGCATCTGCACGATAGCCAGCAGGGCGTCCATGCCCTTCAGGCTGCCGCTTTCCAAAGGCACGCCGATAACCGGCAGCGTCGTAAAGCTGGCGACGACGCCAGGCAGATGAGCCGCCATGCCGGCGCCGGCGATGATGACGCTGATGCCCCGTTCTTCCGCGCCGGAGGCAAAGTCCCGCACGGCAGCCGGCGTCCGGTGCGCCGAAGCCAATAAAACTTCGTACTCTACGCCAAATTCTTTCAACACATCAACCGCTTTTTTCATGATCGGAAAATCTGAATCGCTTCCCATAATAATGCCGACCTTCAAAAAAATCCCTCCTTAGAATAAGTAAAACCCAAAAGTGAGGCAATCACCTTTGGGTTTATTCACTTAGACGCACTGCTGCATTGCCCGTTTACAAACCGCTTCACTATCAGTCCATAAAGCAATGTCCATAGCGCATCTCCTTATTGAATCATAACTTATCAAAATACACCTAGATTTTACCAAAAACGCCTATACGTGTCAATCGTTTATCTTGCCGATAATCTCGCTGATATGGGAAATTCCCATCTTTTCGCAGTACGCGTCCATACCTTTGGCAATTTCTTCTACGGCGCAGGGATTGACGAAGTTATATGCCCCTACGGCGACGGCGCTGGCGCCGGCCAGCATAAACTCGACGGCGTCCTGCCACGACGCGATGCCGCCTAAGCCCAGGACGGGAATCTTCACGGCGTTGGCAACCTGCCATACCATGCGCAGGGCCACGGGCTTTACGGCCGGACCGGATAAGCCGCCCGTAATATTTCCTAACAGAGGCTTCTGCGTATAGATGTCGATAGCCATACCTGTCAGCGTATTAATGAGCGATACGGCGTCGGCTCCGGCGTCTTCCACGGCTTTGGCCATGACGGTAATATCCGTAACGTTCGGCGACAGCTTCATGATGACCGGCTTGCTCGTGTGATCCTTGACGCTGCGGGCTACCGACGCGGCGGCCTTCGGGTCGGTGCCGAAGACGATGCCTCCCTCTTTGACGTTCGGACAGGAAATGTTGACTTCCAGGGCCGCGACGCCGTCTACGTCGAGCTTTGCAGCCAATTCGCCGTATTCTTCCGCCGTACCGGCCGAGATATTGACGATGAGCGGCGTACTGTGACGGCTTACTTCCGGCAGGATATCCCGCTTAAAAGCGTCTACGCCGGGATTTTCCAGGCCGATGCAGTTCAGCATGCCTGCCGGCGTTTCGGCGACGCGCACGCCCGGATTGCCCGGCCGCGGCAAAGGCGTAATGCCCTTGGATATAATAGCGCCGATGTTGTCAATGTCGAGGAAGTCGGCGTATTCCAGGCCGAAGCCGAAGGTTCCCGAAGCCCCCATGACCGGCGTTTTCATAGAAATGCCGGCAAAGTTCACAGCTATGCGTTCCTTGTTCATCAGAAAACCTCCTTCGCCGGGAATACAGGGCCGTCGGCGCAGACCTTATAGCGCTTGCCGCTCAGCTTGCTTTCAAAGGTACAGCCGAGACATACGCCGATGCCGCAGGCCATCCGTTTTTCCATGGAAACCTCGCAGGCAACGCCGGCCGCGTCGGACGCTTCGGCAATGGTCTGCATCATGACCGTCGGGCCGCACACCGACACGCGGTCGATTGGATTTTCAGCAAAAATCGCCGGCAAAGCGTGGACGGCAAATCCCTTGATGCCCAGCGAGCCGTCGTCGGTCGTCACGTAAATCTTTTCCGCATAGGGTTCAAAAAACTTCGTCCAGAACGTTTCCGCCGCCGTCTTACCGGCTACGAGCACGACGGGCTTATCCAGCTTCTTGGCCAGGAAAATAAGCGGAGCCAAACCGACGCCGCCGCCGACGAGGAGCGCTTTGCCCGGCGCCGTCGTGAACACGCCTTCGCCCAAAGGGCCTTCGGCGCTGATGACCTCGCCGGCTTTCATGGCCGCCATTTCCTGCGTCCCCGTGCCTACGAGGCGGTAAATGATCGTAACGGCTCCCGTCTCCGCATCGGCGTCGACGATGCCGAAGGGACGGCGCAGGAACGTCTGTCCTCCCTGCTTCTGCATATTGACGAACTGGCCGGGCTTTGCTTCGGCAGCAATCTTCGGCGCATGAAATACCATTTTCCAAACGTCGGAAATAATCGCTTCATTCTGCAAAATTTCCGCGTTTTCCAAAAACTTTTTCACTTGTCCCCATCCTTCCACTATCAGAGTTATTAGTATTGTATCATAGAACGGCATCCAGATAAATACACGACAGGCCGCCTTTTCCGCCTCCGCGGCAATATATACGACAACCCGGCCGCAAAGACGCAGCCGGGCTCGTTGCAGTTTTTTATCCTTTTTGAATGGTAAACCAGAAGGTCACGCCGTCCGCTTCGTTGCGCACGCCGTACTGCTGGCCGTGAAGCTTGACCAGGGCGGCGACGATGCCCAGCCCCAGGCCGTGACCGCCGAAGGTCCGCCGGACGTTGCGGCTTCGCGCCGTATCGACCTTGTAAAAGGGCTCCCAAATGCGGGGCTGGTACTCTTCGGGAATTTGAATCCCCTGGTTATACACGCTTACGACGTAATTCGTTTCCTGCTCTTTACAGCCGACGGCAATCCTGCCGCCGTCAGGCGTGTAATCGATGGCGTTGCTCAGGAAATTGCTGAGAACGATGTCGATTTGCTCCGGATCGCCGTACACCGTCATCTCATCGGGCACGTGCCATTCCATATGGATGCCCTTCTTGTGAATGGCGTTGGCGAAGCGCTCCTTCGCCTCGTCCGTCAGGGCGGCGAAATCAAAGGCCGTCTTCTCTAATTTGAAAGATCCCGTTTCCAGCCGCGACAGGTTCAGAAGGCTCTTGACGAGGTTGTCCATCTTAACCGTCTCGCTTTGGATGACATGACAGTACTTCTGCCGCGTCGCCTCGTCAATGTGCAGGCTGTCCAGCCCTTCGGCATAGCCCTGAATGATCGCCAGAGGCGTCTTCAATTCATGAGATACGGCGAAGATAAAGGACTGGCGCATGTGTTCGACTTCCTTGGCCTTGTCGAGCTGCTTCTGCAGCTCTTCGTTCGACTGCTTCAGTGCCGTCAGGGCTTCGTTCAGCTGATCCGACAGGATATTGAGACTCGTGCCCAGCTCGCCGATTTCATCAGTCCGCTTCCCCTGCCATTTCTTGGTAAAATCCAGATGTGTCATAGCCGCCGACAAGCTCTTGAGCTCCAATAGGGGCCGGGTCATCTTGTTGGTCAGGAGCACCGTGCCGACGGCGGCAATGATAAGCCAGATGATGCCGCAGGTGACGATGAACTTCTGGACGAGGTAAATGCTCTCCTGCATAGGCGCCAGCGGGCAGATCATCAGCAGGTACGCGCCGTCGTCCATACGGGTCACGAGATCGAAATAACGGAAATTATTATCGCGCTCATAAAAACGAACCTTGCCGATCGTCGCCGCGTCGGGCTCCCGGCCGTGCAGTAAATCCGTCAGCTCCCGTATATGCTGCGGCATCTGAGTGTTGGCGTCGTGCTTTTGCGCTTCTGTTTCCTTGCCGACGACGACTACGACGTCGTTTTCATCCATCTTCGGCGGGCTGACCCAGACGCGGCGGCTCGGCCGCGACGAATATACGAGCTGGCTGTCGTCGACGATGAGCACGTCTACGCCGATATTTTGACTGACCATATCGATGGCTTCTTCTCCATTCCGGCCCTGCTCGGCGTAAATGCGGCCGATTTCGCGGCTTGCCTCCATCATGGCGTCTTTTTTGCTTTCGTAAAAATAATGGTTAAACCCGAAACCGATCGCTCCGATAAGGGTCAGGATAAAAAACAGGGTAAAACTGAGGACGTACATGCCCGACTGTACCCGCAGGGACAGGCGCGTCATTTGGCATCATAGCGGTATCCGTAGCCGCGGACGGTTTGAATGTATTTGCCCTTATCGCCCAGCTTAATGCGCAGGCGGTTGATGTGCGTGTCGACAGTGCGCAAATCGCCGTAATAATCGTAATTCCACACCTTGTTGAGAATCTGACGGCGGCTCAGCGCCTTGCCGGCGTTGCTGACCAGATAGGTCAGCAGCTTGTATTCCGTCGGGCTCAAATCGATGTTCTTGCCGTCGAGGACGACCTGGCGCGCGTCCTGGTCAATAGACACGCCGTCCTCAATCTTCTGCACTTCCTGCTCCTTCTGAACGCGGCGCAGGAGGGCCTTAATCTTTGCCACCAGGATTTTCGGGCTGAAGGGCTTAGTAATATATTCGTCGACGCCCAAATCGTAGGCGAAGAGCTGGTCGATTTCCTCGCCCTTGGCCGTGAGCATCATGATGGGCACGGCCGATTCGCGGCGGATTTCGCGGCATACAGTCCAGCCGTCGTAGCCCGGCATCATGACGTCGAGAAGGACCAAGTCGGGATGCTCCTTCTGATACAGCTCCAGCGCTTCCTTGCCGTCGGCCGCTTCGATGAGCTCGTAGCCCTCGGGCTGGAGAAAATCTACGACGAGCTGGCGCATGAGCTGCTCGTCGTCGGCAATCAATATTTTTTCCACTACGCTCTCCCCCTTTTTATATGTATGGCTTGACCTGCCCGGCGTCAGGCAGGCCGTCTATCCACTGGTCAATGGACTTTCCTTCCAGCATCAAATCCGGAGCAATATCCCGCAGCGGCACGAGGACAAAGGCCCGTTCCAGCATATAGGGATGGGGCAGCTTCAGCGTCTCCGTACAGCTCCTCTCGTCCGGGCTGTACACGAGATCGATGTCGATGACCCGGGCTCCCCATTTTTCATGGCGCACCCGGCCCAGCTCTTTCTCGATGGATAAGCAAATATCCAGCAGATCTTGCCCGCTCATGTCTGTATCGACGGCCGCCGCACCGTTGAGAAAGGGCGGCTGATCCGTTTTCCCCCATGGCGGCGTTTCATACCATGGCGACACCGCCGCAACATCTACGCCCTCCGTCCGGCGCAAGCAGTCGATGGCCTTGCGCAGGCTCTGCTCCCTGTCGCCCAGATTGGCGCCGACACTGATATAAAATCTAGCCATGGCGTCTCCTTTCCACCGTCACCGCCACGTCGTCAAAGGGGCCACCAATAGGGGCCTGCGGCTTGTGTACGGCAACGCACACGGCGTCGACGGGAAAGCCGGCCAGCACCTCGTCGGCAATGACCGCAGCCAGCCGCTCAATGAGTCGGTACGTCCGGCCTTCTACGATAGACTGTACGAGCTGATACACCTTGCTGTAGTCAATCGTATCGTTCAACTCATCGCTGGCCCCGGCCTTTGACAAATCGGCGTGCAACACGACGTCGACGTGAAAAGGCTGTCCCGTCCGCTGTTCTTCCGGCAGACAGCCGTGATAGCCGTAAAAATGCATTCCCTTTATGGTTATGGTGTCCATGATTCTTCCTCTTTCATCAGTATAGTACCGGCTCCGGCATCGCCCATGAGAAGCTTCCAGGCCTGGTCGTATTCCTTCGTACCGGCTTGAAGGCAGCCGCTGGTCGCCGCCGTGACGATGTCGGCGTCGGCAGCCATGCCCTCGCGCATCGTCAGGCACAGATGGGTCGCCTTGACGACGACGAGCACGCCTTTCGGCTGGAGCCCCCGGCACAGCGATTGGCATAAATCCTCGGTCAGCCGTTCCTGCAGCTGCGGGCGGCGGGCCAGGACGCCGACGGCACGGGCAAAATGGCCGAAGCCGGCAATGCGCCCATCCTGGGGATAATACGCAATATGGGCCGTCCCGAAGAACGGCAGGAGATGGTGCTCGCACATGGACTGGAAGCGGATGTTGCGGACGGCTACCAAGCCGTTCGTCTGCGATATAATCGGAGCGGCCCACTCGTCGTCCGGATTTTCCTTCAGGCCGGAAAAAAACTGGCCGAAGGCCTCGGCGACGCGGTACGGCGTCTTTTCCATGCCCAAGGCCGTCAAATCCAGTCCCAAGGCTTCCAAAAATTGTTTCATAGCCTGCACGGCTTCAGGATTGACCGGATAGGATGATGTCGTTGTCGTCATAATCTCCTCCTTTTCCGTCCTCATCTATTACAAAAGATAGTAGTAGGCGAAAATAAAAATCAGCCCCCCGACAATCACGAAAAACGGGCTGGCATACTGCTGCCGCAGGCTCTGCTTGTGATACAAATAAATTTCTTCCGGATTATCCGGGTTGTAGCGCAAATCCACTTCGTCGCCGGCGACGATATCCCATTCGGGCGAGCCGAAGCCATACCGGGCCCGATAGGTCTGTTCGCCGTCGCTGAACTCGACGACGGGGAAATACCGGTCGCCGCTCTTCGATTTCTGCTGCTCAAAGCCCAGCAGCGTCCCCGTAGCGGCGGCCTTGCAGCGGCCGACAAGGCGGCGGAGCTTCCAGCCGTGATAGGTCCCGACGATGATAAACACTATGCCGATGAGAGCCGGCAGGTAATAAAATATGCTCATGAATGCGTTCCTCCTAAAACGACAGGTATCAGCGCGGCCCCTCCAGACGGGGCAGGCGCTTGGCAATGACATAGGCTAACACGCCGCCGGCTGCGGCCGTCACGATTTGAGGCCAGCTCATGACCAGCAGTATCATGTGCCGTACGGCAGCGGGAAATTCCACATAGCTGAACAAGACATAAAAAGAGCCGTACACGACGGCGGCCTTGCACAGCGCCGCGCCAGCTAAACCGGCCGCGCGAAACCGCCGCAGCCCATCGACGGCGAAGACAAAGGCGCAGTTTCCGGCCGCGACGGGAAATATGAAGGGCAAAAAGGGCAGCATCCCTTCCAGCCAGGCAAAGACAGGCGTCACACAGGCCACGACCAGGCCGGATTTCCGCCCGACGCTCCACACTGCCAGCACCAGGCAAGCGTTGACCAGAGAGCCGATGACAAACATGCTGACCTGCGGAGGGATAGGAATAAACAGGCGCAGCCCCTGCAAGATCAGCGTCGCCGCCAGCAGCAGGCCCGTCCGGGTGATGCGTTTCGTCATAGATTGATTCATACTGATACCTGCTTAATGCGTCAAAATTTGATATAATAAATACGTCTTTTTATTATACCATACTACACACATCTTATTGTATCTTTCGAGGTGCCTAATGTCAAAGCGATTTATTCATTCCATCAATTATATGCGCGGCCTGTGCATGCTCGGCGTCATCGGCATTCACGTCGGCTCCGTAGCCATTGCCAATCCGACGCCTAATCTGTGGCTCGTCGCCGTATTGGAAATCCTGTCGCGGTTTTCCGTACCGGCCTTCTTCTTCCTGTCGGCCTTCGGCATGTTCTGCAGCCAGCCCCTGAACCAGCCCTTTTCCTACAAAGACTACCTGCGCCGCCGCCTGCGGACAGTCTTTGTCCCTTATATCGCCTGGTCCCTGTTTTATATGGTGTACGTATCCGTTCTCAGTCACAATTTCAACCTGTTTCAGCCGCTGACCTTCGTGAAGACCCTGTGGTACGGCCTGGCTATGTATCATATCTATTTTCTCGTCATCCTGCTGTGGTTTTACCTTCTCATGCCGCTTTGGCGCGGCCTGCTCCGCCAGATGGAAAAGGCGCCTCTCGCTTCGTTTACGCTGCTGTTTGCGGCCAACGTCATCTTCAATTTTTATTCCAGCTATATCTGGACGGCGCCGACGGACTCGCCGTTCCTGCACGACGCCTTCGTATACCGGCTGAACTACGTCGTCTTCCATTACCTGTTCATCTTCATGTTCGGCGCCTTTATGGCCGAACATTTCCAACAGGCCGTCGACTGGATCAGCCGCCGCGGCGTCTTCATCAACGTCCTTCAGCTGGCCGCTACGGCAGGCATGCTGGCCGCCTACTACGGCGTCATGGATTACCTCCATTACGACGTCCTGTCCGCCGTCTTTACGGTCCATCAGCTCAGCCCTGTCGGCATGGTCTATACGGTCACGACGATCGTCTTCTTCCTGTACTGGCTCGAATGCCATTCCGTTCCACCAGTCATGCACCGCCTCTTATCCATGCTGGGAAACTACTCCTATCCCATTTACCTGGTCCATCCCGTCTTCCTCAGCGCCTGCACCGGCCTGGCAGCCCATTTCCACCTGTACCTGCGGGCCGTCCACATCCTCGCCATCTATCTCATCGTAGCCGGCCTGGCCGCGGCCTACTCCGCCGTCGTCATGAACCTTCCCCTGCCCCGCTGGCTGTCGGTGTGCCTGAAAGGCAAATAAACCTGTCCTAAACACAGCAAAAAACAAAACTCCCCGCCGCGAATGCGCCTGCATTCCGTGACGGGGAGTTTTTATGCGTATGTAAGAAGGAGAGCCGAATTATTTCCGGCGTTCCTGACGTACCTTTTCCAATACGTCGTTGGCCATACGGGCCCGCGCTTTGATGACGCTGTTGCCGTCTTTGATATCTTCGGGATAGAAGCTGCTCTTGTATTTGCTCTTCTTCGTCTTGGTAACCATTTCCTTGAGCTGGATCGTCTGGTCGTCTACGTTGTAGACGTACGTGCAGTAGTCCGTCGTATCGCCGGCGACTTCGATCGTTTCAAAGGTCAATACTTCACGGCCCATGTCGTAGGAAATCTTTGCCGAATCCATATCGATCGTCGTGTATTTATTGTATTGCCACATATTATCTTTCGCTGCGAATGCCGTCGCTGAAATTGCCAAGGTCATAGCCAGAGCCAGTACGATTTTTTTTGTTTTCACCTGTATGCACCATCCTTTACTGCAGTTACTAATAAAATAATTATACCATGAACGGCGAAAAAAAAGAAGACGCGGCCTGGCAGCTTTAGCGATTATCTACCTTTTCCGGATACAAATCATGCTGAGACAGGCGCTGCCAGGCTACCTGCTCCCACGGCGTGCCTTTGCGGCCGTAATTGCAGTACGGATCGATGCTGATGCCGCCGCGGGGCAGAAACTTGCCCCACACCTCGATGTATTTCGGGTTCATGAGGGCGATCAAGTCGTCCATGATGATATTGACGCAGTCTTCATGGAAATCGCCGTGGTTGCGGAAGCTGAACAGGTACAGCTTCAGCGACTTGCTTTCGACCATCTTTTGGTCCGGCACATAGGAAATATAAATTGTCGCGTAGTCAGGCTGGCCTGTCTTGGGGCACAGGCTGGTAAATTCCGGGCAATTGAATTTGACAAAATAATCCCGGCCGGGATGCTTGTTGTCAAAGGTTTCCAGCAGTCCCGGGTCATAATCCTGATGATACGTCGTATGCTGACTCCCCAATGAAGCCAGCTGGCTTAATTCTTCACTTGTTCTGTTCATATATGCTCCTTATTAACATGATATGCCTTGGTCAAGGCGTGGATGAGAAATACGCCGCAGAGAGCCGGCAGAAATTGTCCTGCCGACAACGACGCGACGAGCATGCCGTAGGGAAGGCCAAATAAGTAGGACAGCCACAGGCTGACGCCCAGCGACGGAACCCACCAGATCGGCAGAGCCGCAAGCCAGACATTCCAGTCCCGCAGGCGGACCTGCACGATGAGCCACGTCGTCAGCCAGCCGACCAAACAGCCGCCGGCCATATCCAGCAGTCCCAGGCCGCCAAACAAGAAATTAGCGGCAAAGTTTGCAATCCCCATAGGCACGACCAGGAAGGGGTACACGAAAGCCAATGCATACAAGGCTGTGGCGATTCGGATTTGATAGGGACCAAAGGAAACGCCCTGCGTCACATACAGCAGGACGACATACAAGGCAATGACCATACTAGAAATAGTCATGCGTTTCGTATTTGCTAGGAAATTATACATCAGCGCCGCCTCCCTTCATTTCATTACAATTAAAAAACGGGCTTGTCCAAAGGCAAACCCGTCGGCATACATACATAAAAATTCATGTCATGTACAGCTTCCTAGTTTTGTTTACCGACAGGATGGATTGCGAACTGTCTTGTGAAATTATGGTACTACCAAATTACCTTGCCCAATACGTGATCCACAGGAACGGGGCCGATAAAGCGGCTGTCGCTGCTGTGGTTGCGGTTGTCCCCCATGCAGAATACATAGCCTTCGGGAATCTTGATTTCGTCCTTGCGGCTGTAATTCATGGGCTCGTTGATATACGGCTCGTCCAAGGGCTCGCCGTTGCGCCATACCTTGCCGTCGCGGAAGGCCAGCGTATCGCCGGGCCGGCCGATGACCCGCTTGACCCAGACGTTTTTTGTCTGCAAGTCATGATTGAAAAAGGCCAGGTAATTGTTCATAGGCTCCGTCACATCGTCTTTCCAGGTCCGCTCGTACAGCACGCGGCTGTCGATGATGACGATATCGCCGTAATCCGGCACATCGCCCATGACGTGCCCCAGCTTGGACACAATGAGGTATTCGCCGTTATGAAGCGTCGGCACCATCGATTCGCCGGACACGCGTGTCGGCTGGAAAAAGAAAATGTGAATGACCATCGCGATGGCCAACGCTATGATAATGGAATATACCCACTCATATACTTCATGCAAAATTGTATTCACAGCAAACCCTCCTTATGCACTGCATTTATTGTAACAAAGGGAGGCAGCAAAAGCAAGATGAGACGGCATACATTTCCACGCCGGGCCGACCAGGGATGATTCCTTTTCATCTTCAACGCCGCGCACCGCTCACGCCATCTGCTCCCACCACGCCGAAAAGGTCTGCCTGTCGTCGCCGATGCGGACGGCTTCGCCGATTTTGGGCGTGAGAAGCCGGTACGGTTTTCCTATGCTGGCAGCCGACAGGCGCTGGTACGGCTCAGCCCAAGGATGACGGCTCAGGGCGAATTTGCCGTTGTGCATTGACAGAACAGCCTTCGCGCCGACATCGACGGCTGCCTGGGCCGCTTCCTCCGGCATGAGATGGATGCGGGCCCAGCGTTCGTTGTACTGTCCGTTTTCCATGACGGCCAGATCAAAGGGCCCCAAGGTTTCGCCGATACGACGGAAATGGCTTCCATAGCCGCCATCGCCGCTGACATAGACGCGCCGACCCGGCGTGACGAAGGCAAAGCCGGCCCACTGTGTCTGATTGCGCTTGAGCAGACGGCCGGAAAAGTGCTGGCTCGGCAGGACGTGCACCGCGAGAGCATCGGCCAGGGGAACAGCCGTATACCAGTCTTCCTCGTGGACGCGGGCCATGTCGAATCCCCACTGCTCAAAATACTCGCCGACGCCCAAGGGACAGACGATGTGTTTCGCCTTGTCCTTCAACGCCATGATGCTGGGATAATCGAGATGATCCCAATGGTCGTGGGAAAGAACCAGCACGTCTACAGGAGGAATGTCGGCAGCTGCATAGATATTGCTGCCGTCGAAGGCCCGGTTGATGAAAAAAGCCGGCGAAGCATAGCTGCTGAACACCGGGTCGACGAGAATGCGATAGCCGCCGAGGTGCAGGTACAGCGACGAGTGGCCCATCCAGACGACACAGTCCTCGTCGAGAGGCAGGGAATACAGGTCCGTTTTCTGGGAAATCATCCGTCCTTTCGGCTTTAATCCTTCGGAGCTGCCGAAGAGAAACTCGGCCATGGCCTTGGCTTCTCCCCCTTTGACAGTCTGGTCGATAGGCTCCAAATTCTGAAACTGCCCGTCGTAATAATGAGGCGAGGCCAAGATGCGCTCCCGCCGCATCCCCGTCGGCAGGCGGCCGAATTCCGGCCGGTTTACATAATACGTACCGCCGAGGGCCAGGCCGGCTGCGCCGATTCCCATAGCTTTCAAAAACTGTCGTCTGTTCATCGTCTATACTCCATTTCTGCGTTTTTATTTCATTATACTCGTTAGAGTGAAGTTTAAGTCAAGCTGTTTCACTTTTCACTGCACATACAATTTTGACGAAACAACACAAGGAACGCTTCTCGAAATTCATAACCTATGTTGCCGACAGCATCATACCGGAAATTGCCGTCGTACACTACAATCCGGCAGCATACTAAAATAAAAACAACACACGCTGACGCCGCAAGGGACTCATTCTCTGCAACGTCAGCGTGTTCTCTGAAGTTTCTGAAAAAACAGACGCCTGCATTGCAGGCGTCCAGTTGTATTGCCATATACCATTAGAGTTCCATGCCGCCGTCGACGAAGCGGATTTCCGCTTTTCGTTCGCGGAAGTCCTCCTTTCGGCCGAAGGGCGCGTCGTAGATATCGGGCACGATGCGGTCGGTGACGGTAAGATCGCCCGGTTCCAGGCGGATGTCGTAGTTGCCGACGAAGAGGCCGGCCAAGTCCGATCCTTGGCCGTAGAAGGCGCCGCCGTATTGGAAGCCGATGACGCCGGCGTACCACCCCGGCCGATATTCCTTAGAGGTATCGCTGGCAGACAAGCCGAAGACGACAGGGCCGAAGACGTCGCCGTTGACAAAGGGTGATACGCTGCCGGTATACAGTGCCGGCATACCGACAGGAATGGTCAGGTCATCGGCGCGGATCGTGAGAGCTGCCGGCGCGACGTGCGATTTGCCTATCGCCGTTACGGTCAGGGACGACGCATCCTTCAGTTTGTAATTGCCTAGAACCGAAGCGTCGAAGGTGACGCTCCAATCGTAGCTGCCGGTGTCGTTCGTCTGCCGCAGGCTGCCGATACCATCTGCCGCGCCGTCGGCGACGGCAAGACGGTCCCGAATACGCCGCATATCGTCGTCAAAGCCCTGCACGTCCAAGGTTCTCCCCTTGCCGTTCGTCGCCGTAAGGTGAAGGAAATCCTGGTAGTCCGGCACGATGCGGCCGCCGGCTCCGCCTCCATGCATCTGACTGTTTCCGTATATACGGTAAATATCATCGAGGGCCACGTCCAGCGTCGCCTTGTCTACAGAAATCTTGCCGCTGTCCGACGCCCAGGCGACATCATAGCCTAAGTTATTGGGAGCAAAGGATTCGCCATGGCCGCGGCTGATTTGAGCCGAAGCCAGCCATTCCGTGTAGTCCCTGGCATCGACCTGTCCCTTCGTATTGTACAGCAGGCTGCCGTTTCCATTGGCGGCAGTGGAAGCCGTCGTATGGTCGTAAGCCGCAAAGGGCGCATCCATGCCGTCGGGGCCGGTAAGGAAGCCCTTGGCGATAAGATCCTGAATGTCCAAATCCTGCTCCCGGCCAGTATAGGTCAGGCCAAGGTATTCGTCAATAGATATGGCCTTGCCGTCCATGACAGCCTTGTCCTTCATGGTCAAGGTCGTCAGGAATACCTTCAGGAGGGGCGTGCTGATGCCGTCGTAGATCCGCCAGGTATAGGCAAAATCATAGCCGCCATAGGAGGATTTCTTCGTCTGCTGGAACGAAGGATCCGACAGGTCGTAGCCATTTCCGGCGGCCGTTCCCGCTCCGACGAGCGTCCCTGTGCCGTAGACATTAGCCAAGGTACCCGTATTGTCGCCGGCCACAGCACCGACTGCTCCATCTCCCCTTGCCTCGCCTGCGCTGTAAGCGTTCGACACGGTGCCGCTATTCGCCCCGACGATACCGCCGACATTCGTCTTACCTTGTACCGCTTCATTTGTACCGTCAGCCGTCATAATATGGCTGAATACCTGATTGATCTTGCCCGTGCCGCTGTTGCTGCCGGCAATGCCGCCGACATTGACGCTTCCTGCCGCATCGACAGCGCCGGTATTGTAGGCTGCCGTTATGACGCCGCGGTTCATCCCGACGAGGCCGCCGATATTTTCTCCGGCAGCGCCCGTATGGATTTCGCCTGCGTCAACGAGTTTATCCCCATCGGCATCCGTCCACGTGCCGACACTGACGACGCCGTTGTTGTAGACCTGATACTTGTAATAGCCGCCTTTGTCGTCGCGGCCGCCGGAAATCGACCCCTGGTTGTCGCCAATAAGTCCGCCGACAGTATGCTGGCCTGCGACCTGGGCCCCAGCGGTATTCACTGCCTGGGAGCGGGAAACCGTACCAGTATGGGTGCCGATAAGGCCGCCCACCGCACCCGTCGTCCCTACGACGGTGCCGCTATTGATCAAGCTGGAATCCGTCATAGCGCCGCCGTTTTGGCCGAAGAGGCCGCCGGCTCCGCCCTTCGTCGCCTTCACTTCGCCCGTATTGGACGCCGTAAGGCCGTTGAAGTCCGCCTGATTTTCCCCGGCTACGCCGCCGACGAAATCACTGCCTATGACGTTGCTGACATTGCCGACCTCTCCGGCCAGTGCGCCCTCATTCAAGCCGACAATTCCGCCGACGTACGTCGCGCCGTCAGCGTACACCTCGGCCTCAGTCATGGCGTTGGTAATGGTCGCGCCACGTTGATTGATTCCGGCCACGCCGCCGAAGTACCGGGCGTCGCCGCTTCCCGGCTTGACGTGCAGTTCGACGGTATTTTTGATATTTTCCAGCGTGCCGTCGATGCGGGTATTTTCGATGACGCCGCCGTCTTCGTTGCTTCCGGCTACGCCGCCGACATATTCGCGGCCGGTGATCTTGCCGCGGTTGACCAGCAGCGGCCCGTCGGCGCTGTGCTCGTCGCCGGTTGCGGAAATCACGCCGGTGTTGCTGCCGGCGATGCCGCCGACATAGCTGTCGCCCGTAATGGCCGCCGAGCTGTCGTTGACAATGCGTTCCATCTTGGCTTCGGCCTCATTTTTCCCTACTAAGCCGCCGATGTACTGATTTCCTATGATTTCGCCGTTGTTGCGGCCATTTTTTACGATGCCGCTGTTGTCGCCGATGAGGCCGCCTACGAATTGACTGTCTGCCGTTCCCGTAATATGGGCGGCGTTGACGACATTGGATACGATCTGCCCGCCTTGATTGACACCGACAATACCTCCGACAGCGTCCTTGCCGCTGACGACGCTTTCGTTGTAAGCGTTATACATCGTCCCGTCGTTGATGCCGACAGCGCCGCCGACGTGGCTGCTGCCGGAATCGCCGCCGTTGGTCACGCCCAGGGAATCAATGCGGTACACGCCGCCCTGATTATAGCCGACGACGCCACCCAATCCGCCGTTCGCCGCCGTACCGTCTGTGGCGACAGCGCTGTTGCTGTAGCTGAAATCGACGACGCCATCAGCTTCATTCGTACCGGCAATACCACCGGCGACAGCCCTGCCGCCCTTGGCGATGACGCTGCCGACAGACTCTACGTCATAAATCCCCCGCTTGAGGCCGACCGTTCCGGCGGCTTCATTAAAATCAGCCTCGCCATTCGTATTGATGCCGGCGACGCCTCCGGCGCTGCCCTGGGAGCTGACAGTATTGCCGAACGTACGGACCTGCGCAATCGTACCTTTATTTACGCCAGCTACAGCCCCGGCTGTCTGGCTGCCGTCAAAGGTACTGCTGTAAATATGGACGTTTTTCACCGTGCCGGATTGGCCGACTTGGGAGAATACGCCGGCGTGTTCCAACGACTGCCTGTTGCCGTCATCTCCCTTCGCCGCGTCCAGACCGATGACGGCATGGCCCCGGCCGTCGAAGATGCCCATGTAGCCGTCGCTGTCCGTTCCGATTGCCGTATAGCCCTTCAGGTTGCTGGCATTGATATCCCCTTTCAGGGCGTAGTTGTAGTTGAGCGCATCCGTATCGCTTTCATTGCCGCTGCGGCCATTTTCATAATAGTCCTGAATGCCTTGCAGCTGCTCCGCATTGCGTACCCAAAGGTACATAAACGAATTGGTATGAACTCCTTCTTGCGAGGCAATCGATTGTCCGTTTACTAAAGCGTTCATGCGATTAAATGTATCTTTTAACTCCAATTGGTTGCCAAATTTCTTGAAGGTATAGCCGCCAGCCCCTCCATTGGCCGTTTCGTCCCATAAATCGACGGCAAATTTCGCGTCGCCTGACGCGGCGTTCAGGGCGATAGCCGGCCCATTGATATCGCTGAAATGCTTCATAAACTGGCTAAGGCCTGTGACCGAATCCGGAACCATTCCCTGCCGGGCCTGTACTTGGCCAATATGGGTAATGTCGAGGACGACTTCGCCATTAGGCCCTGTACTTTTCAGCAGCAGGTCGCCGCCGAGAGCTAGGTCGCTGTCGACGAATACGTCGCCCCGGCCCGTTACGGTCAGGCTGCCCTGCGTCGTAATCAGGCCATCCTGCTTATTGCCGAAATAGAGATGAGCATGGCCCTGACCGATAGATACAGGCTGCCCATTGACGGATTTCGTACCAGCTGTAATCGTAATATCACCGTTTTCTGCCGCCTGTTGATCCGTCGTGTAGGAAAACCAATTCCCTATGGCATTCATATCCTGCCCCGGATCGGATACAGCACCTTCTCCTGCGGCCTTCCACTGGGCATTGCTTTCTGCCGCGATGCCGGGAATCGCAACGGTCTCGCCACCCGTTGCCGAGGTCAGCGTACCGTATATGTCCGCATCACCGGCTGTAATGGCAATATCGCCTTTGCCGCCATTGCCCGTCGCCGTCACGTCGCCATATACCGTAACGGTTCCGTCAGCATGTAGAGAAACAGATGAGCCGTACAAGGCCGCGCCAGTACCCAGCCCCAAGCCGGCCCCGTCCTTGGCATTCAGCGTCAGCGCACCGTCGCTGTACAGCAAGCCGCCGTAACATGCCGCATCAGCCGCCGTATCAACGCCATTTAAGGTCAGGCCGCCGCCGTATACGGCCAGCCGTCCTTCTCCAGACAGACCTAACTCACTCCAGTTAAACGTTACGTCCTGCTTAGCCCTGACGATGGTCAGCAGGGGATCGTAGGCTGTACCGTATTGTGCCTCGTCTATTCCGTGTATCCCATCGGGATGAGCCGCCGTATCGCCGAAATACTCCGCCGACTTCGGCATAAAGGCATTTAGAATCGGCGTGGTCTGACCCTCGTAGATGCGCCAGTCTGTCGAAAAGTTTAAGTTTTTATAGAAATCCTTCGATTGCCGATCTGTATACGCAATTCTGGTACCCTGCTTATCATTCAGATCGGTAAATACGGATGTATCCTGCGGCGCAATGTAATATCCATTAGTTACAGTTGCCTTATCCTTATCATTAGCAGTTCCTATGCCATACAAACTTCCTAATCCTATTGTAGTGGAATTGCCATCAGCGTCAGCAGCATATAAATTTCCTGTCGTATATACATTGGTCAACGTGGCGGGACCGCGACCGATAATACCGCCAACAGAATTATTGCCTATCGTACGATTCTTTCCCTGATAACTGCGAATCGTGCCCAAATTATATGCACTCTCTATGACTCTTTCAATAGAGGGGCTGCGAGAACCCGCTCCAGCTATGCCGCCAACCGAGCTGGTACCGCTAAGATTGCCGGTAGAATCATTGTTCACTACAGTTACATTACCCGTATTAAAGGAATTCCGAATTTTCCCACCAAAAAAAAATCCAGTAATGCCGCCGACTACGTTATATCCGTTATATATATCGCCAGCATTATACGATGTATCTACTATGCCGTTTAGGCGGCCAACAACGCCGCCGACGTGGCGGGCATAATAGGTATAGGTCTTATCGCCGATTTCTCCTTTGTTATATACATTATACAACAGAGCCTTGGCTGCACTACCGCTCTCCGTCGTATCGCCAACAATACCGCCTATATTAGCAGCAGGCAAATTATCATCAGGGCTAGCTGTTCTTGTCATATTGACGGTGCCTAAGTTATAAGAATCAGCAACTTCACCGTTAAACATCATGCCGACAACGCCGCCGATGTTTATAAAGCCGCGGATATTCCCACTGTTATAGCTTTCGCTGACAGCTGCCGCTGCCGTATCGCTCTTTATGTCATCCAGTTGTTTGGTACTGTCCCGATTCAGTTTGCCGATAATGCCGCCGGTATTGCCGGCTTTACTGGCCTTACTGACAGCCTCCTTCGAAGCAATCGGCAGCGAATGAACCGAGCCGCTATTGGCACTTTGGGTCACATATACATTGCCGCCGTTCAAATACCCGGCTATGCCTCCCATATTGCCGATAATAGTTGTTTCTGTACCCTCCGAGGTATTATCGCGCACCAATTCAGTGACAAACCCAGCTGCATTGCGCGCCCCCGTCGCCATGATATCGCCGCCGTCATTCAATCCAGACGCAATGGTATACGTCCCGCTGGCTGAACTGCTGCCGAAGTACCCAGCAACGCCGCCGACGTTATGAGCGCCGCGGACGGCATTTTCCCGGTTTCTCACAGCGGTAATATCCGTATTCACCGCTTTGCCAACAATGCCGCCGACATTTCCGGCAGTGAAGAAATCCTGACCCTCTTGGATATGACTGCTGATATTTCCATCATTCAGGACCTGACGAAGCCGGCTGTCCTGCGGTATCCCATCGCCGTCATAGGTACTGCTGGTTCCGGCGATGCCGCCGACATTTGCAGCCTGCACTGCTACTGTTTTTCCCTTAGATGGGGAATTATAGGAATGATATGTATAGTCTTCTGTCGCATAGCCTTCTGCATGTACATCGCCATGGTTTTCTGCATGCTGTACCGTCGTACCTTCCATATTCCCCACGATGCCGCCGACATTATAGGCCCCGGTCACGTCCAGTCCGTTGTAGACACGGCCATCTGCGGCATGGTCATTGCCGATCTCAGAAAAGACAGCATGGCCGACTAAGCCGCCGACGTTGTACCCTTCGCCGGATACGTCGCCGATATTATAGCTCGTCCCTTTGATATCGCCGTGGTACAAATAGCCGATCAAGCCGCCGGCATTGCTGACGTTACTGCCGCTGCCGTCTGGGCTGCCCTTGCTGATGATAGTCCCCATGTTGACGAGATGGTCAAACGCCGCGTCGGTCTTGACGTCTGCCGAGCGGTTTGCTTCACCGGCATTCTTCACGGTGCCGCCGCTGTAGCCGACGATGCCGCCGACGTCGCTATGGCCCGTAACGGCTGCGCTGTTCGTTCCATAGCGGATATGCGTGTTGCCTACGGCTGCACCGGCGACGCTGCCGACGAAATGACGGCCCGTAATGCTGCCGCCGACTAAGGTAACGCGGCTGATATCGGCGTCATGGGATACGCCGAACAAGCCGACGTTATCCGTATCGCCCCGGTTGATCGTCAAGCCGAAAATGTTGTAATCCAGGCCGTCGAAGGCGCCGTAGAAGCCGTATTTGGCCGCGCCGTCTGCAGTGCTGACGGATACCTTTCCATCTGCGCCGACGCCGACAGGCTTAAAGCCCTCGCGTACCGTATCGCCGTCATCGTCGTGCCAGGCCGCCGTCCCCGTAGCGTCAATGCTGTTGCGCAGGGCATATCTTCCGCCGAGATTGGTGTCCATCGCCTGAAGCTGCCTGGCGTCTTCCACCCACATGTAGCCGCTGACACCTTGTACTTCGCCGTTTACCTGGACATTTGCAAAGGTCTTGTCCTTGCCTGCATAGGTGTGATTTGCCTCATCGTAGGCGTCGTAGCCTAAAAGCACGCGGCTGGCGTCGCTGGCCCTGACGACGAAACCTTCGTTCTTTTTATTGTCTTCGCTGCGCACCCGTTCCGTATCGATGACGATGCGCCCGTTGCTTTCAAAGGAGACGCTGCCGGCGTTGATGTTGCCGAGGCTCATGAGCCCGGCGTCGGTACAGCAGTCCTGGGCGGCGTTCATGAACTCTTCCATATTCGTATCGGCCTGTATACGGCTCAGCATCTCATCTGTCAGACTGGCAGCCGACACATGCAGGCCGTCGGCATTGATCTGGGCGCTCGGGCCGATTTGCACGCCAGACGGATTGACGACGTAGATATTGCCGCCGGCAGCGTTGATCGTACCGTAAATCTGCGACGCCTCTATACTGCCCTTGACGTAGTTCAGCGTATTGAAATTCGCCGCGTCGGCTGAGAAGTTGACGACGGCGTTGGCCCCGATGTTGAAGCTGTCCCAGGTAATGACGCCGGTTTTCCCATTCTGACGGATATTCATGACCGGATTCGTCGCCGTGCCGGCATTCTGATTTAATCCCGTATGGCCGCCCAAGACAGACGCCCCGCCGGCAGGCAGCTCGTTATTAGGCACGACAGCCGCCGCTCCATAGGCTTCGGGCACCGCGTACAGCGCCGTCGCGCCGGCCAACAGGCACAGGACTATGCGGCGCTTTAAGTAATAATATTTCGTATAAGTATTCATATGGTACTTCCTCCACCATACAGCGTATCTGAAACAAAAAAAATAAACTAAAACATCTTGTAGACCTGGAACCACCAGCGGTCGTCGTGGTCTGTCGGCTCCGACCAGTCGCGGCGGCCGTCGATCTTACGAGCCCAATCGAGCTGTACGTACCAGTCATTGGGCTTGCTGTAGCGCAGGCCCAGGCCCCAGCCGGACAGATGCTCGCTGTATCCCGCCGCCTTGTTATTGCCGTAGCCTTCATCGATAAAGGCCGCCGCTTCCAGACCTTCGACGCCTGTCTGCCGGCGGATTTCCACGCTGCCCAGCCAGCCGGCGTCGCCGTAGCCGTCGTTGTTTCCGTAGGCCCGGACGCCGTTCATGCCGCCGAGGTAAAACTGCTCGCTGCCATCCAGCGCCCGGTTTGCCAACTGCCCCTGAAAGCGGACGCGATAATTCCACAGGCCGTCATACCATATTTTCAGCAGGCTTCCCGTCAATTTATGGTACGCACCGTCATAGTATGCGCTGCCGTCCGTATCCATGTCGCCGTACCAATAGATCAGGTCGTATTGGGTAAACTCGTTCGGATAGTATTGGCTGCCGCTGAGCCCGGCATGCCAGACGTCGGCCCGCTTGCCGACCTTGAGCTCCGGCCAGGACGCAGCCCGGAAGCGGTAGCTGTCTTCCATATCCCGGCGGTCGTAGCCGTACATAGCCGTCAAGCGGTTCATGCGGTCCCGGTACAAGGGCGTCATGCCATAGAGGCTGATGCCCCGCGATCTTCCCAGGGAAGTATACAGGCTGTTCGTATGAAGCTCGTATTCGCTCTGGCTGAACGCCGCGCCGAGACGCGTGCCGCCGCGGCCTGCCGGCGTTTCGTAGCGGACACTGTAATTCTTGACGTCGTGACTGGACATCATGCCGCTCAAGGTCACCTTGTCGCCGTCACCGCCGGGATTGTTGATTTCCGTATGAAAGCCGTAGCGGTACCGGCCGGAGTAATAGCCGCCGCCATTGTCGGTAAAGACGTAGTTATTCCACACGGGCCGCCGCTCGACCTCCACGTCGACAGACGTCGTTCCCTCTTCCCTGCCGGGACGGAGGACGGCGCGGGCTGTCACGCCGGGCAGGTCGTTGAGATTATTCATCGCCAGCTCCAATTCCCTGTCGGTCATGACTTCCCCCTGTTTCAGCCTGTACAGATACCCCTGCAGGACCGAGTCGGCCACGTCTGACGTGTTCTGCGTAATGCGCACTTCATCATACGCTGCGACGTAAACCTTGATTTCCAGCTGCCCGCCGGCGATTTCCTGCGGCGGTACGACAGCCTGGGCTACGGTGTAGCCGCTGCTCTTAGCATACTTCGTAATGGCATCGGTCAGCTCTTTCAGCTCCGATACCTTGACGCTGCGGCCGCTGTAAGCGTTCACTATCTCTTTCAGCCTTCCTTGTTCGTCGGGAAGAGGAAATCCCGTCAAAGTAATCTGGCGGACAAAAAAAGCCGGTTCCCTATCCGTCCCCGTATTGCCGGGCAAATAGGCCTCAGACGTCGCCTCGTCGACTATGACATCCTGCCGGCCCGTCCGATTGTACGGATGAACCGTCACGGCTTCTTTATCAAACGTCGGTATAGGCGACTGGGCCAACGCCGGACAAGCCAAAGCCAGGCTAAACATCATCGTTGCATACATGATTTTTGTCATAAAGCATCCCTTTCTATGAGCTGAACCCACCGCTGCGCATATACTCGCAGCGGCTATTAAATAAAACAATTTATATATATATAAGTATATATTATTCTAGATTTTTATTATCTAATATTGGTGCAAAAAAAATAATACTTTCATCATTCCCCAGCGACAAACCACTGTATTACTTATAATTATATATTATTCTATCATTGTATATTATTATTTTTTACTATTTTTATATACATTTTATCATATATTATTTTCCCCTGTTTGCCAATAGCTTTTCTATGTAAATAATGAAAATGATCTATAGCCTTTGTCTCCTGCACAACAAAAAAAGAGCAAAACCCAACAGGATTTCGCTCCTTTATGCAGCAATACAGATCATGCCGTTTATTTTTTCAGCAGGCCTTTTTCTTCGATGAAGTCCGACACCATATCGGCAGCCGTCGCCGTGATGTTAATGCACTGCTTGCGGTATTCCGGCGTGCCGAAGCTCAAGCGGTTCAGGGCCCGGCAGCAGGTCGTGCCGAAATGAGCCTTGAAACGGTCGTGGAATTCGTGGGTATATTGATATACTTCCGGCAATTCCTTTTCCGACGGGTCGAGACGGCCAACCAGGGCGCTGATAATCAGACAGGAGCCGCTCAATGCGCCGCAGACGCAGCCCGAACGGCCGATGCCGCCGCCCAAGCCGCAGGCCATGCGGATGGCTACGTCGGGAAGATTCAGATTCATGCTGTCGTTGCAGGCCTTGACGACCGATTCGACGCAGTTATTTCCTTCTAAATGATATTGTTCGGCAAGCTTGTATACACTTTCCAATTCATAACCCCTCCTATGATATAATCAAGATTCATTATACCATGAAGAGACATTACTTGCCAAACATGGCCGCCGCGTCGGCCATATTCCGCCGTATGTCGACGGAAAAGGGGCAGCGCGTTTCGCAGGCGCCGCACTGAATGCATTCCGATGCCGTATGAGGCAATACGGCGTAGTGTTCCCGCACCGTTTCAGGAATATCGCCCTGAGCCTTGCACAGGTTGAGGAATTTCGTCACCGCCGCCACGTCTATTCCCTGCGGACAGGGCGCGCAGTGGCTGCAGTACATGCAATGGCCCTTCCAGCTGATATTCGGAAAGGACGCCAGCGCCGCAGCGTAGTCCTTTTCTTCGTCAGAGGCGTCTTCATAGGCCAGGTTCTGTTTCATTTCCTCTACAGTCCGCGCGCCGTTCATAATAGACGCTACGGCCGGCCGGTCCAAGGCATAGCTCATGCATTGGAAAGGCGTCAAAGCCTTCCCTGCCGGCGAAATATCGCCGTTCAGCAGGTCGCCGCCGCCGAAGGCCTTCATGACCGTAATGCCTACGCCCAGCCGCTGGCACGTTTCATACAGCCGCTGCCGCTGGGGGTCCATGTTGAGCAGGGGCTTTGCGTAGCTTTCAGGAGCCCACAGGAGCTCAAGGTTTTCGTTGCCGGGCTGCAAATCGTAACAGGGATTGACGCTGAACATGAGCACGTCGACGAGGCCGCTTTCGACAGCCGACAACGCCGCCTCAGGGTTGTGGCTCGACATGCCGATGCTGCCGATGACGCCGCCTTTCTTCAGCTCCAAGGCATATTTCATGATGTCGCCGTCTTGTATTTGCTGCCAGTCCGACAAAGAATCGACGTAGTGAACCATGCCGATTTCCAGATGATCGGTCCGCAGCCGTTTCAGCTGGTCTTCAAAGCCGGCCTTCACGTCTTCGATATCGCGGGTGCGCTTATACTGCCCGTCCTTCCAAATGGTGCACAAATGAGCCTGCAAGACGAATGTATCCCGCCGTCCCTGCAGCGCCTTGCCCAAGGCATCGCGAAAATCCGGATGGGGCGCGTACAAATCGATGCAGTTTGCCCCATGGGCTTCCATGACGTCGATAAACGCTTCCGTCCATTCGGGGTGCTCTACCATGCCTTCGCAGCCAAAGCCGATTTCGCCGACGGAAAGGCCTGTCCGTCCCAATACTCTGTATTTCATACTATACCTCCTGACATATCACGTTCTCTGCTGTAAGCATAGCACATGGAGGGCGCTTCAAGTCAAGCCGTTTCTTACAGGTCCTTCTGCATGAAAATAGCCGGAATGGGATTATCATAGTACGGCGGGATTTCGTAAAATCCGTACTGTCGGTAGAGGCCGATGGCCACCGTCATAAAGGGCAGCGTGTCCAGCCGCATCTGCCTGTAACCGATCTGCTTCGCCTCGCCGATGCACTGCTCCATAAGCAGCCGGCTCAGGCCTTGTCCCCGACAAGCCGGCTGAATATACAGCCGTTTCAGCTCGCAGCATGTCTCATCGAGACGGTGAATGGCCGCGCAGCCTACGAGACGCCCGTCGTCGCCGCAGAGGCCGTACAGCCGCCCGTCAGGCAAGCCGTATTTTTCCTCTGCATGATCCAGCTCATCGCCGTAGCCCTGCGCCGCCAGACAAGCCTTTACCGTCTCATCCGTCTCGACCAGCATGGCCGTATATTCCTGAAACAGCTGCCGTATATCGTCCAATTTGTCATAGGCCAACACAATCTGCATAATCCTGCCTCCCTTGCATGAATACTGTCTATATATGTATTATAACAAAATCTGTAATTTCTAATCTCCTTATTTTTTGCAGTCCTATGCTGCTGCCAAGTGCATAAGCAATGTGTTCACAAAGTTTATAAATAGAAAGCTGCTAATAACGTTTCTTCATTTTATTCAAGCTGGCCGAATTTCAATATACATTATCATTATATCATTTTTTAATTAAAATTTAATGTACATTCTTCGTTTTTTTAATTTTAGTTTTATTTTCATCCTATATAATGACATATAACATCTGTTGGAGGTGACCGACTTATGAATACTAACAAAACAAACTCTCCCTGGCCGGCCCATCGCGTCCAATTCATCACACTCTGCACGCACGAAAAGCAGACTACTCTCGGAAGGATTTATAAGGATAAAAACGGATTCGTCTGGCAGCCGACGGTATGGGGAATGGCCGCGGAGGAAGGGCTGCGGAAGCTGAAGCTTTCATCTCAGCTCGTTCTGATTCAGGATTACGTCATCATGCCCAATCACGTGCATCTGCTCGTCTTGTACAGGCGATGCAACGACCGCGTCGTCAAATGGTTCATATCGCACTGCAAACACACTATGGCCCAACACATGCTGAAAGCACAGCATGCAAACGAACCGATCTGGGAAACATCCTATTCAAGTCACTATGTGCAGCGAGAACACACGCAGCTTGCACTGAGCCAAAACATACGGGAACATAAAACCCGCTGGCATTACGACAGCCTGAACACGTTTTTGCCGCGCCCCTATTCTCCAAAAGTTTGACACAAGCCACATGATTTTCAAAACATAAAGTCTTTCATGCTGCAAAAAAAAGAGAAGCAAGAAATGAGAAATCTCATGTTCTGCTTCTCTTTTATATGCAGCATTTTTTAATGTCCGCCGTATTTTTTTGCCGTGTCCAAGCGGCACAAAGCGCGCTTGAGCGCCATTTCCGCCCGATGTACGTCTATGTCCTTCCGCTGGCTGTGAAGCAATGCTTCCGCCCGCTGCTGGGCTGCTTCTGCCCGCTCGACGTCAATGTCTTCAGGCTTTTCCGCCGCCGGCGTAATGACGGTAATCGCATTATTGCTCACTTCCAAAAATCCGGAAGCTACGCTCAGGCAATGGCGCTGGCCGCCTACATCGTACATAAGCGGGCAGATATCTAAAGACGCGATGAGCGGCGCGTGATTGGGCATAATGCCCAAATCGCCGTCTAAGGCCCGCACGAGGACGAATTCCACATCTTCGTTTAATACGGCAGCATCGGGAGTAATTACTTCCAAACGGATAGTCTTTCCTTTTTCTGCCATAGCCTATTCTCCTTTCAGAGTCTTGGCCTTTTCATATGCTTCTTCGATATCGCCTACCATGTAGAACGCCTGTTCCGGCATGTCATCGCATCGGCCCGACAGAATTTCCTTAAAGCCGGCAATCGTATCTTTCAGCGGTACATAACGGCCCGGCTGACCAGTAAACTGTTCGGCGACGGAGAAAGGCTGGCTCAGGAAACGCTGGATCTTACGAGCCCGGGCAACGGTGAGCTTGTCTTCTTCCGACAATTCATCGATACCGAGGATAGCGATGATATCCTGCAGGTCGTTGTACTTCTGCAAAATAGCCTGAACGGCGCGGGCCGTCTGATAATGGTCTTCGCCGAGGATATGGGGATCGAGAATACGAGACGTCGAATCCAGGGGATCGACGGCCGGATAAATGCCCAATTCGGCAATCTGACGGGACAATACGGTCGTCGCATCCAAATGGGCAAAGGTCGCAGCCGGAGCCGGGTCCGTCAAATCGTCGGCAGGGACATATACGGCCTGTACAGACGTGATGGAGCCGTTCTTCGTCGACGTGATGCGTTCCTGCAGCGCGCCTACGTCCGTCCCCAACGTCGGCTGATACCCAACAGCCGAAGGAATTCGGCCCAGCAGTGCCGATACTTCCGAACCGGCCTGAATGAAACGGAAAATATTGTCGATGAACAGGAGCACGTCCTGATGTTCTTTATCGCGGAAATATTCAGCCATCGTAAGGCCCGTCAGGCCGACGCGCATACGGGCTCCAGGCGGTTCGTTCATCTGGCCGTATACGAGAGCGGTCTTGCTGATAACGCCCGATTCCTTCATTTCGTTCCACAAGTCGTTGCCTTCGCGGGTCCGTTCGCCTACGCCGGTAAATACGGAGTAGCCGCCGTGTTCCGTAGCAACGTTGTGAATCAATTCCATGATGAGAACGGTCTTGCCTACACCGGCGCCGCCGAACAAGCCAATCTTGCCGCCTTTGGCATACGGTGCGATGAGGTCGACGACCTTAATGCCCGTTTCGAGAATTTCCGTGCCTGTAGACTGGTCTTCAAATTTCGGAGCCGGCCGATGAATAGGCCAATAGTCTTCAGCTTCTACTACTTCGTCTACCTTGTCGACAGTCTGGCCGAGAACGTTGAAAATACGTCCCAGCACGCCCTTGCCGACGGGAACCTTAATAGGGCCGCCTGTATTTTCCGCAGCCATGCCGCGGACGAGACCGTCTGTAGAACTCATAGCAACGCAGCGGACGACGTCGTCGCCTAAGTGCTGCATAACTTCTGCTACCAAGTCGACAGCCTGTTCGCCTTCCCCGCCGGTGACGTGAAGGGCAGTGTAAATGGCGGGCAAATCTGCTTCGGAAGCAAACCGCACGTCAATAACCGGGCCGATGACCTGGATTACTTTCCCAATGTTATTGCTCATGAAGAGGCTCTCCTCTCTTTCTTAGTTTTACTCACGCCCTACTGCAGGGCATTAGCACCGCTGACAATTTCTGTCAGTTCGTTCGTAATGCCGGCCTGACGGACTTTGTTATAATGGACAGTCAATCTGTCGATCAGCTCGCCTGCATTATCCGTTGCCGACGTCATAGCCGTCATACGGGCCCCGAGCTCGCTGGCCGCCGACTGGAGCAGGCTGTTGTACACAAGCATGTCCAGATACTGGGGCAAAAGCGATTCCAAGACCTGATGGGCATCCGGCGCAAAGAGATACTCTTCTTTCGGACCGGTTTTTTCAGAGCCGTCCTGCTGCGAAATAGGCAGCATTTTGACGGTTTGTACTTCTTGCGATAAGGCTGACTTAAACTTCGTATAAATGATATATACTTCGTCAACTTCGCCAGCCAAAAATTGTTCTGTAGCAACATGGGCAATCTGCTGGGCATCGGTGAACTGCGGCTTATCGGAAAAGCCCGTCCACTTCTGGTCCGGCACGATATGCAAATGCTTTAAATATTCAGCAGGCTTACGGCCTGTCACGAGCAGCATCGAAGCGCTGCGGGGCTTATCTTTCAGCACGGCAACCATGGCCTTGTTGATATTAGAATTAAACGCGCCTGCCAGGCCTTTGTCAGCCCCGACGATAATATAGCACGTCTTCTTCACTTCGTCATGAGGCGTAAACAAGGCGACTTTTTCGCCTGTAGACGCCGCTGCCAAGCGCTGCAGCATGCCTTCGATTTTTTCCGTATACGGCGCTGTGGCCAACGCCCTTTCCTGTGCACGGCGCAGTCGTACAGACGATACCATTTTCATGGCTTTCGTAATCTGCTGAGTATTCGTAACGGATTTGATCCGCCGGTTTATTTCGCGTGCACTCGGCATAGATTATTCCTCCTCTTTAATCAGCTCATGGGTGGCGCTATACTGCTTCGTATATTCGCCGATGGCCTTCTGGAGGGTTGCTTCTGCGTCCTGGCCGAGTTCCTTCGTCGTCTTGATGCTTTCGCCGACTTCCGGATAATTGGTATGCATGAACGTGATGAAGCCGTCGGCAAACTGCTGTACTTCCGATACCTGAATCGGCATGAGGTAGTTTTTAACGGCCAAATAAATCTGCATAACCTGGTCTTCGACCGGCATAGGATGATACTGCGGCTGAATTAAGAGCTGCATCGTCCGTTCGCCTTTATCGATCTGGGCCTTTGTGCTCTTATCGAGGTCAGAGCCAAACTGGGCGAAGGCCGCCAATTCGCGGTACTGCGCCAAATCCAAGCGAAGGGTACCGGCAATTTTCTTCATAGCCTTAATCTGGGCGGAGCCGCCTACGCGGGATACGGACAAGCCGACGTTGATAGCCGGACGGATACCGGAGTTAAAGGCTTCCGTTTCGAGGAATATCTGACCGTCCGTAATGGAAATAACGTTTGTCGGGATGTACGCCGACAAGTCGCCGGCCAGCGTTTCAATGATCGGCAAGGCTGTAATGGAGCCGCCACCCAAATCATCAGAAAGCTTTGCTGCCCGTTCCAGCAGACGGGAATGTAAGTAGAATACGTCGCCGGGATAGGCTTCACGTCCAGGCGGACGGCGGAGCAGCAAGCTCATGGCACGGTATGCCTGGGCGTGTTTGGACAAGTCGTCATATACGCAGAGGACGTCCTTGCCCTGGTACATGAAGTATTCGCCGATAGATACGCCTGAATACGGAGCCAGATACTGGAGCGGCGCGCCGTCAGATGCCGTAGCGGCGACGACGATAGTATACGCCATCGCGCCGTTTTCTTCCAAAGTACGGACGACGCGGGCAACCGTCGAGGCTTTTTGTCCAATAGCGACGTAAACGCAAATAACGCCGCTGTCTTTCTGATTCAAAATCGTGTCGATAGCGATAGCCGTCTTGCCCGTACCGCGGTCGCCGATGATCAATTCACGCTGGCCCCGTCCGATAGGAACCATGGAATCGATAGATTTAAGCCCCGTCTGAAGAGGTACCTTTACAGGCTGACGGTCGGCAATACCTGACGCCTGCACTTCGACAAGACGGGATTCTGTCGTCTTGATTTCCCCTTTGCCGTCGATAGGCGCACCCAAGGGGTTTACGACGCGACCAATCATAGCTTCGCCTACGGGAACGCGCATGACGCGGCCTGTGCGGCGTACCGTGTCGCCTTCTTTAATCAGGGAGTCGTCGCCGAGCAGTACGGCGCCGACGTTGTCTTCTTCCAAGTTCAGGGCCATGCCGTATACGCCGCGAGGCAGTTCCAGCAATTCCCCGGACATGGCTTTATCCAAACCGTAAACGTGGGCGATGCCGTCCCCGACTTCCAGAACGGTGCCGATATCATCGACGTTCATCTCCACATTATAATTTTCAATTTGCTGTTTAATTATAGCCGTAATTTCTTCTGGCTTCATCTTCATTATTCGTCCGTCACCCCATTCGTTACGCCAGCCTGCAGAAGAGACTGCTGCATATCACGCAGCTGCCGCGCAAGGCTGCCGTCTATTAATCTGTCGCCAATCTGGATGACCATGCCGCCGATGATAGACGGATCGATGTAATACAGCGGCTCGATCTTCTTGCCTGTCATCTTTTCCAATCCGGCAACCAGTTTTTCTTCTTCCGCCGCCGTCAGCGCCTTGACGACGCGCACCTTCGCGACTTCGATGTTCTGCGCCGCCCGCGCCAGGTCGATAAACCCGTCGATAGCGGGAACAATAGCCGCTTCGCGCCGCCTGTCGATCATGACGTAGAGAAACTGCAGTACCAGCGGCTCTACGTCGCCGGCAAATATTTTCTGCAGCGTATCCTTCTTTACGCCGGGCTGTATGAGCGGATGGCAGATAAACTTCTGCAAATCAGGATTTTCCTGCATGGCATCGCGGACAGCTTTCAACTCTGTTCCAAATATATCAAGTTTGCCCTGTTCTTTTGCAATATCGAACATAGCCTGGCTGTATTTGCTGTATACGACTTCCGGTATCATAGCGTCAGTTCCCCTTTACGCGGTTTTCCTGAAGCTGATCGATGCAGTTTGCAACCAGTTTTGCATTCATATCCGGGTCCAGATTCTTTTTAAGCAGCTTTTCTGCCACAGCCATAGACAGCGTTACTACTTCGTTGCGCATTTCCCGGATAGCAACTTCCCGTTCGTTTGCAATTTCCGCTTGGGCAATCTGTTTTTCCCGGGCAATCTGTTCGCGTATTGCGCTGAGCTGGGCCTGCGCCTCTTTATCAGCCTGCTTTACGGCTTTATCGATAATAGCCTGGGCTTCGGCGCGGGCGCTGCGGAGCTGCGCTTCGTATTCGGCCTGCAGCTGCGCCGCCGCTTCTCTGGCCTGGGCCGCGGCGTCGAGATCCGATTCGATCTTGTTGCGGCGTTCTTCCAAAACCTTCAGCAGCGGTTTATACGCAAATTTTGCCAAAATAGCCACTAAGATAAAGAAGTTGATAATTTGGAACAACAACGTTCCTTCGGTTAAACTAACCAACGTAACACCCTCCTTTCATGATGGAATCCAGTTCCTCCACCATTAAATAAAGGGATTGGCAAATACGAGCACGATGGCGATAACGGCTGCGATAATAGGCATGGATTCGATCAAGCCGACGGAAATGAGGAAGTTGGTCAGCAGCTTGCCGCCCATTTCAGGCTGACGTGCTACGCCTTCCAGCATTTTAGAAGCAGCGTGGCCGTCGCCGACTGCAGCGCCGAGAGCTGCCAAACCGATACCAATTGCTGCGCCAAGAGCCGATAACCCTAATATCAATGCATTTTCCATAATCAATGACCTCCTAAATACGATATACAATGTAGTTTAATGCCCGCCCTGGAAGGAAGGAGCTAAGTACGATGTCGTCAATATAGTAAAAATAAACGCTTGAATTAAGCCGATGAACAAGCTGAAGATCAGCCAGACAATCGGCACGCCTGCCGGAACGAGGAAGTACAGTACTTCCAACAGGATTTCCCCGGCCAGAATGTTGCCGAAAAGACGGAAAGCCAACGTCAGCGGCTTTGTAAATTCTTCCAGCACATTGATGATGACAAAGGGAGCAAATGGCTGGAAGAAGTGCTTAAAGTGCTTCTTCACACCCTGGTTTTTCAATGCGATAACATGAACCATCGCAGAAGATACCAGCGCCAAGGCTACGGTCGTATTCAAATCGTTCGTAGGCGACGCCAGAAGATGGTTTGTCGGCAAGAGCCCCAATTCGTTGGAAAACAAGATGAACAGAAACATGGTCAGTAAGATAGATACAACCTGACTGTACTTGGGGCCAAGGGTTTCCTTAAACTGGGCGAGAAGCGCCGTGACAACCATTTCCATGGCGTTCTGCATCCCTGACGGGACGAGAGACCGCTTTCGCGTGGCTGCCAAGGAAACGATGATGACTAAGATACCGACGATCCACGTCATGATAATCGTATCCATATTGACGTTCATCCCAAGGATCTGGACGACCCAATGATGCCCCGTATGTAATTCCATACGTTTTACCTCCTTTCTTTACCGCTGGCGTACATGCCGGATCAGCATGTCGGCAAAAATCGTCACCCGATAGGTAAACAATCCGGCTACAGCAGCCCCAAAATGAATAGACGGGAACTGCGCCACGACGATTAATACCAGCGCGATCATGACAAGACGCAGGACGGCGCCGCCCCGTATCAAGGCGACAGCCCGCGCCGGCGGTAATTGTACGGCTCGCGCAGAGCGGCTGGTCAGCATCAAAAAATAGGCGATGTTGATTCCGTTGCCGATACACCAGCCCGTAATGTACTGCGTTTCCCCGCTTACGGCAAGGACGGCAGCGACAAAACATGTAAATCCGATGAGCTTGCACAACGTCGCTTTTACATACCTTACAAATTCTTCCACCAGCACCACCCTTATTTGTCTTTTTCCATATGAGACGGCTTGTCTTCATTCAAGCGCACGGCTTTCTTATACAAGGACAAAAAACCAGACGCGGCGCCTATGAGGGAACACACAATCATGCCCCACGGCGCCGTTCCGGCATGTGAGTCAATAAAACGTCCTAACGCTACGCCCGCGCAGATGCAGACAAACAAGGTCAGACCTAAGGAACCGGCAATTGCAACGATATTCCAGAGCTTCATCTGATTTGCATTGTCATCATGAGATTCAGTACGCCTCCGCTTCATGCTGCAGACACCTCTGTTTCCGTTGATGGCATAGTAGCGGTTGCGAATATCGACGTTGCGTTACCCGCAATCGCTATTGAATTATTTTAGCATGGAAAAAATTTAAAAGCAACATTTTAAATTTGTCAATATTTTCTATTAACAAAAGAAATATATGCATATCTTTTTAGGCATGAACCGGCGTCTCTTTATACATTATTGTTATAGAGAAAATTCTTCCAGCACCGTTTCTTCTCCGCCGAAGTCGCGCAGGATGGCCTGAACGATGCGCTGCGAAGCCTTCCCGTCGCCATAGGGATTGACGGCGTTGCTCATCGTATCGTAAGCGTGCCGATCCGTCAGCAGGCGCTTCGTTTCGCGATACACCACGTCTTTTTCCGTTCCGATAAGGCGTACTGTACCAGCTGCCACGGCTTCAGGCCGTTCCGTCGTATCGCGCAGCACCAGCACCGGCTTGCCCAAAGACGGGGCTTCCTCCTGAATACCGCCTGAATCGGTCAACACAAGGCTGCATTTATTCATAAGGTTGGCGAAGGGCTCGTATTCCATCGGATCGATGAGATGAATACGGTCTGCGCCGGATAATTCTTCTTCTACGACTTTTCGCACCAGCGGGTTGCGGTGCACCGGGAACACGACTTCCGTATCGGGAATTTCCTCTACGATGCTCCGCAGGGCCTTATAGATATGGCGCATCGGCTCGCCCAGGTTTTCCCGGCGGTGCGTCGTCATCAGGATGACCCGGTGGCGCAGGAAATCGATATGATTGAGCATTTCGTCTTCAAAGGTATAGGCCGGGTCGACGGTCTTCATCAAGGCGTCGATTACCGTGTTGCCCGTGACATAGATATTTTTTTCCGCTACGGCTTCTTTCAGCAGGTTGGCTTTCGCTGTCGCCGTCGGCGCAAAATGAATGGCTGCGATGGAGCCGGTCAGCTTGCGGTTCATTTCTTCCGGGAAGGGCGAATATATATTGCCCGTGCGCAGGCCCGCTTCCACGTGGCCTACGGGAATCTGCTGATAATACGCCGCCAAGGCTCCGGCGAAGGTCGTCGTCGTGTCGCCGTGAACGAGGACGATATCCGGCTTTTCCTGTTCCAACACGGATTTCAGCCCCATGAGGGATTTCGTCGTAATGTCGTATAACGTCTGTCCCTGCGACATAATATCTAAATCATAATCAGGCTCGATGCGGAATAACTCCAGCACCTGATCCAGCATCTGCCGGTGCTGGGCTGTAACGGCCACGACTGTCTGGATTTTATCGGCATGCTTTTTCAGTTCCAGTACGACCGGAGCCATCTTGATCGCTTCCGGACGCGTGCCGAATACAGTCATTACCTTAATCATAGAAATACCTCCTTAGACGAAACAATTCTACCCGCCTATTCTTTGCGGGTAGAATTGGCCGTTGTTTTTTGCAATATGCCAAGGCGTTTCGCCGTATAAATAATCACAGCAAGGACGACCACTACCGTCGCAATGCCCGTCTGATAGCTTACGTTAGCGACAAACAGGGCTACGATCCCCAGAACGATGCTGACGAAATACATGATCAATACAGCTTGCTTCTGCGACATGCCTAAAGCCAGCAGGCGATGGTGCAGATGTCCTTTATCAGGCTGAAAAATGGGCACGCCGCTCATCTTGCGGCGGATAATGGCGAATAACGTATCCAAAATGGGCAGGCCCAGAGCGATGAGCGGCACTACCAACGCGATCGTCGCCGCCGTCTTAACCAGCCCCAGCACAGCTGCGACGGCCATCGTATAGCCCAGCAGCATACTTCCCGTATCGCCCATGAAAATCTTGGCGGGGTTAAAATTGTACTGCAAAAAGCCGAGAGCCGCTCCGGCCATTGCGACGATGATCATAGCCGGCAGGTATTGGTTCATCGTATAGGCCAGCAAAAACATCGATACCGACGCGATAAACGACACGCCGGCCGCCAATCCGTCCAGGCCGTCGATCAGATTTACCGTATTCGTAAACCCGATAATCCAGAAAATCGTCACCGGAATAGCGACGAGCTCCGGCAGCACGATGAGCGTGCCGAAGGGATTTGTCAGCCATTCGATCTGAATTCCAAAGGCGATGGGAATACATGCCGCAACGATCTGTCCGACTAATTTTACTTTAGCCGGAATATTGCAGATATCGTCCCAAATGCCCAAGGCGACGATAGCCGTGCATCCCAGGAGAAGGCCCAGCAGCTCGTGGCGCACGGGTACGCAAAAGAGTACGGCCGCCATGAAGCCGACGTAGATAGCCAGCCCGCCCAGCCGCGGTATGGCGTGAGTATGGACCTTTCTCGCATTAGGTTTGTCAACGGCGCCGACTTTAATTGCCAACTTTTTAACGCCTGGCGTCAATACATATGCAACTATGAGGGCAATCAAAAACGGCACAAAATATTCAAGCACAACACACGCCTACTTTCCGTAACATCATTAGTTTGTCAGACTGCGCATCGGTGCAGGGATGCGTCCGCCGCGGGCGATAAATGCGTCCGACTTGTATTTATTTACGTTGATAATCGGGCAGTAGCCAAGAAGGCCGCCGAATTCAACCGTATCGCCGACGTCTTTGCCCGGAACGGGAATGACGCGGACGGCTGTCGTCTTGTTGTTAATCATGCCGATAGCCGCTTCATCGGCAATAATAGCGGAAATCGTCGCCGCCGACGTATCGCCGGGAATGGCGATCATGTCGAGGCCGACGGAGCACACGCAGGTCATAGCTTCCAGTTTTTCCAAGGTCAGGCTGCCTCTGCCGACGGCTTCCAGCATCCCCTTGTCTTCGCTGACAGGAATAAACGCGCCCGACAAGCCGCCGACGCGGGACGAAGCCATGAGGCCGCCCTTTTTCACTGCGTCGTTCAGCAAAGCCAGAGCCGCCGTCGTACCGCAGGCGCCGCAGCTTTCAAGACCCATTTCTTCCAAAATGTCGGCTACGCTGTCGCCGACAGCCGGCGTAGGAGCTAAGGACAGGTCGATGATGCCGAAGGGAACGTTGAGCCGCTTCGACGCTTCCATGGCGACGAGCTGCCCTACGCGGGTAATCTTGAAGGCCGTCTTCTTGATCGTTTCGGCAACGACATCGAAAGGTTCGCCCTTGACATTTTCCAATGCCCGTTTGACGACGCCCGGTCCGCTGACGCCGACGCTGACGCAGCAGTCGCCGTTCGTCACGCCGTGGAAGGCGCCGGCCATGAAGGGGTTGTCTTCAACGGCGTTGGAAAATACAACCAATTTCGCGCAGCCTAAGGCATCCTTATCCTTCGTCCGTTCGGCCAAATCCTTGAATACCCGGCCCATTTCAGCGATGGCATCCATGTTGAGGCCGGCTTTCGTCGAGCCGACGGCAACGGAGCTGCATACCAAATCGGTGCAGGCCAGGCTTTCGGCGATGGAGTCGATGAGACGGCGGTCGCCGTCCGTAAAGCCCCGTTCCACCAGCGCGGAAAAACCGCCGATGAAGTCGATACCGATTTCCTTCGCCGCCTTGTCGAGCGTTCTGGCGATTTCAACGTAATTCGTCAAATCGCTGGCTCCGGCTACCAGGCTGATAGGCGTAACGGCTACGCGCTTGTTAATGATCGGCACGCCGTATTCGCGGGCAATGTCTTCGCCCGTCTTGACGAGGTTCTCGCCGTACGACGTGATTTTATCGTAAATATTGCGGCATAATACCTTGCCGTCGCTGGAACAGCAGTCAAGAAGACTAATCCCCATCGTAATCGTACGGACGTCCAGATTATTCTTCTGTATCATTTGATTCGTTTCTAATACGTCATGGATTGTCAGCATACCCGGTTCTCCTTATCCTACTTGATGCATCGCATCGAAAATGGCCTGGTTCTGCGCCCGGATTTCTACGCCCAGGGCGTCGCCCTTTTCCCGCAGGATAGCCTGAAGGCCTTCCAAATCGACGGTCGACTGCTCCATGTCTACGATCATCGCCATATTGAAAATACCGTCCAAAATGACCTGATTTATCGTCATAATATTAATCTGGTGTTCTGCCATGACCTGGCTTACTGTAGCGATAATGCCAGTCCGGTCTACTCCGACTACGGTGATAACAACTTTCATGGGGATTCCACTCCTTTATTGCATATCTTTAATTTCTTTCTAATCTACCATGCCCTTTATTATACCATAAGTCAATCGCAAAATTCTACTGCTACGCCACATAATAGCGCCGTTTCGCCGCGCCGCTTACGGAAATTCCCCGGAAAAGAAAGGACACGCTTTCGCCCGTCCTTTCTTCTTTCCGTTAAGGTATAGTATTGTCTTATTTAGCCAAAGCCTTGGAAATCAGCGCCTTGCCTTCTTCCAGCAGCGCCGCCGCCTGTTCCTGGGATACGAAGCTTTCTGCATACAGCTTGTACAGATCTTCCGTACCGGACGGGCGCGCCGCTACCCAGCCGTCGTCGGTCGCGATCTTGACGCCGCCGATAGCGAAGTCGCCGTATGGGGACTTGGACAGCACCGCCTTGATTTCACTGCCGCACAGGGTCTTTTCCGTAACGTCGCTTTCCGTCAGGGAGCTGATCTGATCCTTTTCTTCCAGCGTCGCCGGCGCATCGCTGCGCATCGTGTACGGACGGCCCAGCTTTTCGCACAAATCATTGTAGTAGTCGATAGGCGATTTGCCCGTAACGGCCTTGATTTCCGCAGCTAAGAGGCACATGATCATGCCGTCTTTATCCGTCGTCCAGACGCTGCCGTCTTTCGCGACAAAGGAGCCGCCGGCGCTTTCTTCGCCGGAAAAGGCGATTTTACCTTCCGTGTACAAGGAGCCGAAATATTTAAAGCCGACGGGCACTTCGTAGCAGGGAATACCGAGCATAGCCGCCGAGCGGGCCAGCATATCCGTCGTGACAACGGTCTTGGCGATACCCCGTCCGGCAAAGTTGCGGTGAGTCATCAGATAGTGGGACGCCACCGTCAGGTAAGCGTTGGCCGAAATCATGCCCTGCGCGCCGGAAACGATGCCGAAACGGTCGTAGTCCGGGTCGTTGGCCAAAATCAGGTCGTATTTGTCCTTGCTCTGCGTAACAGCCGACATGACGTATGCCGACGAGCAGTCCATGCGGACCTTGCCGTCATGGTCGTAATTCATAAAGGTAAACTGCGGATCGTACGTATCATTGACGAAGTCGATGGGAATATGATACTGTTCCGAAATCTTGTGCCAGTAATTCATGCCCGAGCCGCCCAGGGCGTTGACCATAATGCGCAGGTTCGCGCCGCGGATAGCGTCCATATCGATAATGGATTCAAGTTCTGCCACATACAGGCCCTTGTAGTCGTACGGCACGACCCACTGGCTGTTCTTCGCGTCTTCATAGGACATGCTCTTGACTTCGGCGTTGTGGCCGGCCAGCAGGCGGTTTGCTTCCGCTTCAATCGCCTTGGTAATATCCGACTCTGCCGGGCCGCCGGTAATCGGGTTGTACTTGATACCGCCGTGTTCGGGAGGATTATGGGACGGCGTAATGATCAAGCCGTCGGCCAGCTTTTCGCTGCGGCAGTCATTGTAGCGGAGAATGGCCCGCGATACGGACGGCGTCGGCACAAAGTCATTTTCGCTGTCTACATAAGCCGTAACGCCGTTAGCCGCCAATACGCCCAAGACCGTTTCATAGGCCAGCTTGGACAAATAGTGGGTATCTTCACCGACGAACAAGGGGCCTTCTGCGCCGAACTGCTTGCGGAAGTTGCAGACAGCCTGGGCAATAGCCGCGACGTGGTCGGCCGTAAAGCTGCCGTTTCCAGCCTGTCCGCGATGGCCCGACGTGCCAAAGCGCACCTGCTGATGCGGATCGCTTACGTCAGGATGAGTATTGGCATAGGCCGCCGCAATAGCCTGCAAATCAATATAATCCTCTTTTCTTACTTTCGTTCCTGCTAATTCATGTACTGCCATTTCTGATCACCTGATTCGATTTTGACAAGCATACTGCTTTTCTATACAATAAGAATGCAATATAAAGGCAAACTTACATTTACTGCTTGCAGCATGCTGCAAAAGTAATATTTTATGTTTATTATACCAAATTTTCTTGAATTACGACAGTAAGTTATCCAAAGAAAGGATGAAGACCCATGAAATGCATTTCCTGGAATGTAAACGGCCTGCGCGCCGTAATGAAAAAAGGATTTATGGATGTTTTTTCCGCTCTGGACGCCGATATTTTCTGCCTGCAGGAAACAAAGCTCCAGGAAGGTCAAATTGATCTGGACTTGCCCGGCTACGAGCAGTATTGGAACTACGCCGACCGGAAGGGCTACAGCGGCACGGCCATCTTTACGAAACGCAAGCCCCTGTCCTGCTCGTACGGCATGGGCATCGACGAACACGACCATGAAGGCCGCCTGATTACGCTGGAATTCGATGACATATACTTCGTCACCTGCTACACCCCCAACAGTCAGTCGGAACTAGCCCGTCTCGACTACCGCATGACCTGGGAAGACGATTTTCGCCGCTATCTCGTCGAGCTCAACAAAACCAAGCCTGTCGTGCTGTGCGGCGACCTGAACGTGGCCCACGAAGAAATCGACTTAAAAAATCCCAAGACCAACCGCAAAAACGCCGGCTTTTCCGACGAAGAACGGCAGAAGATGACAGAACTGCTGGCCGCCGGATTTACAGACACGTGGCGCTATTTCTATCCTGACAAAGAAGGCGTGTACTCCTGGTGGAGCTATCGCTTCAAAGCCCGTCAGAACAACGCCGGATGGCGCATTGACTATTTCATCACGTCCAAAGATTTGGACAGCCGGTTAGAACAAGCCGAAATCTACACCGACATCACAGGCAGCGACCACTGCCCAGTCGGATTAGTGCTGAAGTAAATCGTATACCTGCCTTTATAGAAATACCCCTGCCGGTGCGGCAGGGGTATTTGCATGCATATTTTTCTATTTATTAAAATGCGTTGTGAGAGTATTCATAATACAAATCGGTCAGTTCATCCATCTTGTCATTCATGACGACCATGAGGTCCGAAGCGGCGTCGTAGTCGTTAGCGGCCAAGGCCTTTTTAATCTTGGAGAAGATGGACAAGCTCTTATCCGTATCGCGGCCTAATTCCGTGCGGAGGGCGTTGATCTTCGTCCACCGTTCGGCTTCCAGCGGATTGGTATCGGCTTCCATGTGCAGCGGTTTTGCCGAAATGACCTTGGACAAGTTGTCGGGGATAATACGGAACTGCAGTTCCAAGGCCCAGCGATTCAGGGCGCCCAATTTAAACGATTCCATGATGCGCTTTTCAAAAGCCGGGCAGGCCAAGGTATCCAATTTTTCCGGATGGAGTTCGAGGGCTTTGAAGTTTTCCCATACGGTGCGTGGAGCTTTACCGAACATGGCGTCCCGTTCCGCTGCCGTGAATTCTTCAAATACGTCGACTTCAGAGCGATATGCCCGGTCGGTTTCCAGATAATCGGCGGCTTCGCCCGGTTTCTTGGACAGTTCAGCCAACAATTCGGCCGGCGTCTTGCCGCTGGAAAGGGCGTACTTGATGCCGTCGAGAGCGCTGAGGTAGCCCATGGCGATGGCGATATACGTGTTGGTAAAGGGGTTGGGAGCGCGCAGCTCGAAGCGTGTAGCCTTCGGGCTTTCGGTGTTGCGAATCAAGCCGATCAGGACGGAACGGTTACGGGTAGGAACGTCCGGCGTTTCGCCGCCCAGGGACGTTACGATGCAGACCGGTGCTTCAAAGCCCGGTTTCAAGCGGTTCAGCGAGTCCGTCGTCGCCGAAACGAAGGGATTCATGACTTCATAGTGCTTCAGTATGCCCATGATAGCGCCGTAGCCGAGGGACGACATAAATTCTTCATTCATATCGTCGGGGTTGAACAGGTTGACGAACTTGCCGCTCTTTAAGATAGCGCCCAATCCAAAGTGGGTGTGTTCGCCGGAGCCGGCAACACCCTGAATCGGTTTGGCCTGGAAGGTAACTTCAAGGCCGTTTTCGCGGAATACTTCGCGGACGATGATGCGGGCCTGGATTTCGTTGTCCGCCGTCTGTACGGGATCGTTGGTAAATGCCCAGTCGACTTCGATCTGTTCCAATACGAAAATCAATTTGCCCGAATCGTCAATCTGAGCTTTAATGCCGCCGACTTCCTTATGGCCCATTTCAGGATTGAGCCCGTATTTTTCAAGGCGTTCGACAGTCTGTTCCAAGGCCGTGCGGACGACGCCGTGCGTACGCTGCCAGTACTGTTCCTGCAATTTCTGAGAAGCCGAAAGGAGGCGCGTTTCTACGTCCTGGCTCGGCGTCTTGACCCAGAATTCCAATTCCGTCGCTGTCGTGAATACGATTTTTTCGATGTCGTCAGGATTTACAGACAAGCCTTTAATCCCGTATTTTTTAATCAGCGCTAATATCTGTTCGCCAACATAATCCGTCGTATTGCGGAGAATCGAACGGGAATCGATGTAGCCCGTCGCATGGCACAAAAAGCTCGGAATACGCAGCGTGCCTACAGGACGGCCCGTAGCCGGGTCGATATTACCGTCGTTGTAGTCTACGAACCAGTTGACGCCAGGATCTGCTTTCATATCGACGCGAGCGTCCGACAATGTAGCAATCCCGGGAAGTACGACAGAAGAACCATCAGTCTGCACAGCCGTACCGTTGAAGAATTTTTCATAATCGTCGAAAAATACGGAAATAGGAATCTTTTCATCCGTATCGTTGCCAGCCAGATCGACACCGACGAGAGATACGAATTTAATTTCCGGGTGCTGTTCCAATAACGCCAGCACGCCTTCCTTGCCATACTGTCCTGCCGGAATTACGTATACCAAATCATCTTTTACCATAGGTACATCCTCCTTTTAATACAAAAAGACTCCGCCCCTGCTATCTTTTCAGATATAGGTTCGAAGTCTTCTTTGACTTTGCATACATGATTTTGTTGTCGTAAATCATGTTAAAATAATACAATCAATTAGTTTATTTGTCAATATATTTTATGATAAAAACTAATTATGTTGTAAAATTTCTTTGACAATAGCTGAAACAACTTTTCCGTCGGCCTTGCCCTTTACATGCGGCATAACCGCCTTCATGACGTCGCCCATCTTCATGCCGTCGTTTCCGGCGACGATGTCCGTCACGATCTTCCGGATTTCATCTTCCGAAAGCTGCTTGGGCATATACTTTTCCAGGACAGCCATTTCTGCCTTTACCTGTTCTACCAGATCGGCGCGGCCGGCCTTTTCAAAATCTGCCAACGATTCTTTGCGCTGTTTCATTTCTTTCGCAATGACTGCTCCGACGCCGGCGTCGTCTAATTCGCATTTGCCGTCGATTTCCGTATTGCGGATAGCCGAGCGGACCATGCGGATCACCGATAACGCCGTCTTTCCTGCTTCTTTCGCTTTCATTGCGTCTTTCATGTCCTGAAGCAGTTGTTCCTTTAGAGACATGGTATCACCCTTCTTACTGTTGACGATTATGCTCTGTATTTCCGTTTACGTGCTGCTTCGGATTTTTTCTTTCTCCGTACACTCGGTTTTTCATAGTGTTCGCGTTTCCGTACTTCGGAGAGAACACCTGCCTTTTGGCAAGAACGCTTGAAGCGGCGAAGTGCGCTGTCCAACGTTTCGTTTTTACCTACTTTGATTTCTGCCATCTATTATCCCTCCCTCCAAATTATGTTAGGGAGTGCTTTTATTGCACACAATGAAATTATACTCAAAATGAGTCATTTTGTCAAATGGGACTGACTGACCGCCCTTGCATCGTTACACAGGCCGCAAAGCCAGCAGTCATGAGCTGTTTCGCCGTATTGTTATCCCCTTTCGGCAGGAGCATCGTACGATGGAGACAACATAAATCTGTCAAATAGGCTCTATATTGCAGTAAAAATATCGTAATATCCCGCCTACTCGCGAATAAATTGACTGAATACGTAATTCCCATAATCCCGGCCCAAGGCAGTCATGCGGCAGCCGGCTGGCGTTACCTCCAACAGTTTCTGTGACAGAAGACGATGTAGCACGTCGGTAAACTCGTCTTCTACAGAACAGCCGAAGCGCTGCCGAAAATCGGCGTAGTCAATGCCTTTGCGCATGCGCAGGGCTAAAAAACAATAATCCTCGACGGCTCGGTTTCGGTCAATGACAACGCGTTCCGCCGCCGCGTCTTCCCTGCCGGCCTTGCGGATATACAGGGGAATATTCGCAATATTAGCCCAGCGTTCGTCATGATAAAAAGAATGAGCCGACGGCCCGAAGCCGATGTACGGTTCGTACTGCCAATACTTGCAGTTGTGCCGGGACAAACAGCCGTCCTTGGCATAGCTGGAAATTTCATAGTGCGAAAAGCCCAACCGGTGCATAGCCCGATGAACGGCCTGCCCCATTTGTTCTATCTCCTCGTCGTTCGGAAGAAGGCAGCGGCCTTTGCGCAAATCATCCCACAAGGGCGTATGCTCTTCTACGATAAGGCTGTATATGGACGCGTGGCATACGGGCAAGGACGCCAGCACTTCCATATCGGCGCAGACCATCTCTTCCGTCTGCCCCGGCAGGCCGTACATGAGGTCGATGGAAATATTTCTGACGCCGCCGTCCCAAACGGCCTGCACAGCTCGTTTTCCCTCGTCTGTCGTGTGAACCCGTCCGAGAAAGCGCAGCATGCCGTCGTCGAAGGACTGAATGCCGAGGCTCATGCGGTTGACGCCAAGAGCCGCCAGCTCGCGGACGTACTGGCGGCTCACGCTGTCCGGATTCGCCTCCACTGTAATTTCTGCATCGGCGGCAATGTCAAAACGCGCCTCGAGGCATTTCATGATGGAGCCGATTTGGCCGGCCCGCAGCAGCGACGGCGTACCGCCTCCGAAATAAACAGTATCAGCCTGCTCCCCGCGGGTAAACAGGCTGATTTCGCGGCATACGGCGTCGACGTAGGCATTGATATACGATTCGACGCCGCTGTACGACGGAAAGTCGCAGTACCGGCATTTTTTGACGCAAAACGGGACGTGCACGTACAGGCCGATCATTTGTCGTCTACCTGCAGGACGGCCATGAAGGCTTCCTGAGGAATTTCGACGGTGCCGAACTGCTTCATGCGCTTCTTCCCTTCTTTCTGCTTTTCCAGCAGCTTGCGCTTACGCGTAATATCGCCGCCGTAGCACTTGGCCAATACGTCCTTGCGCAGGGCCGCGACGTTTTCCCGGGCAATAATCTTGTTGCCCAGCGCGGCCTGGATGGGGATCTGGAACAGCTGGCGCGGAATGAGGCTGCGCAGCTTTTCGACGAGAGCCCGGCCGCGGCGGGCGGCAAATTCGCGATGCACGATGACGCTCAGGGCGTCGACGACTTCGCCGTTGATGAGGATATCCATCTTCACCATAGGCGAGGACTGATACCCGTTGAGCTCGTAATCAAGAGACGCATACCCTCGCGTCGCCGATTTCAAAACATCGAAATAGTCGTACAATATTTCACACAACGGAAGATTATATACAAGGGAAACTCTCGTTTCATCGAGATAGTCCATCGTCTCATACTGGCCGCGGCGATTTTGGGAAATTTCCATGACCGTGCCGACCATTTCCTTCGGAATGATAATCGTCGTCTTGACGAAGGGTTCTTCGATATGATCGATTTTCGTCATATCCGGCATGAGAGCCGGGTTGTCTACCTCAACCATCGTGCCGTCCGTGCAGTACACGTGGTAAATAACAGACGGAGCCGTCGTAATCAGCGTCAGGCCGTATTCCCGCTCCAATCGTTCGCGGACGACGTCCATGTGTAGCAGGCCCAGAAAGCCGCAGCGGAAACCAAAGCCCAAGGCCGTCGACGTCTCCGGTTCAAATAACAGGGCCGCATCGTTGAGGTGAAGCTTTTCCAGGGCGTCGCGCAGGTTATCGTAATCGTTCGTTTCAACGGGATATAAGCCGCAGTATACCATCGGCACGGCTTTGCGGTAGCCCGGCAGGGCTTCCGACGCCGGATTATCGGCCAGCGTCACCGTATCGCCGACGCGGCAGTCGCGAACGTTCTTCATGCTGGCAGCTAAATAGCCTACGCTGCCGCATTCCAGCGACGGCACGGGATACATCTGCGGCAGGAAAACGCCCGTTTCGATGACTTCGAACTCCTTGCCTGAAGCCATCATGCGGATGCGGTCGCCAGGCTTGACGCTGCCTTCCATGATGCGGATGTTGGCAATAGCCCCTTTGTACGGGTCGAAATGGGAGTCGAAAATAAGAGCCCGCAACGGTTTGTCGGGAGCGTCAGCCGGCTCGGGAACGTGCTTTACGATCGCTTCGAGCACGTCGTCTATGCCGACGCCGGTCTTCGCGCTGACCAGTATAGCTTCCGACGCGTCCAGCCCGATGAGGTCTTCAATTTCCTTACGCACCCGGTCGGGATCGGCGCTGGGCAAGTCAATTTTATTGATGATAGGAATGATTTCCAAATCATGTTCCAAGGCCAAGTACACGTTTGCCAATGTCTGCGCTTCTACGCCCTGCGTTGCGTCGACGATGAGCAGCGCCCCCTCGCAGGCCGCCAGGCTGCGGGATACTTCGTAGTTGAAGTCGACATGGCCCGGCGTGTCGATCAAGTTCAGCGTGTACTGATGACCGTCTTTCGCATCGTACATGAGACGCGCCGACTGGGCTTTGATGGTAATGCCTCGTTCACGTTCCAAATCCATCGTATCGAGCAGCTGATCTTCCATTTCACGCTGCGAAACGGTTCCTGTCCGTTCCAGCAGCCGGTCGGCCAGCGTCGATTTCCCATGGTCTATATGGGCAATAATTGAAAAATTGCGAATATATTTTGTCGCCACGTTATCTCTCCTCTTTCAGTATTTCAATTTACATAATGATGCCGCCGCCTAAAACGCGGTCGCCCGTCTCGGCGTCGTACAGGACCAGTGCCTGTCCCGCCGTGACCGCCCGCTGGGGCTGGTCGAAAGTAACGCAGATATGGCCGTGTTCTTCCGGTTGGACCGTGCAGGGCGATTCCTTGGCGGCATAGCGTATTTTTCCCAAAGCACGGAAGCGCCCTTCAGGCTCTCCTTCTACCCACGATACGCCTTCAGCCCGTACCTCTGCAGAAAATAAATCGTCGTTCGAACCGACGACGACCTGGTTACGAGCCACATCCAGTGCCGTAACGTAATACGGCCCGCCGGGACCGCCCAAATTCAAGCCGCGGCGCTGGCCAATTGTATACGCCGGAATGCCTTCGTGCCGGCCGATGACTTGGCCGTCTGCATCGACAAAATTTCCGGCCTTAAACATGCCGGCCCGTTCCCGGCGCAGAAATCCCTTATAGTCATTGTCGGGAATAAAGCAAATATCTTGGCTCTCCGGTTTATTAAACACGGGCAACCCCCATTCCTGCGCCATTGCCCGCGTATCGCTTTTTTCAAAATCAGCCATAGGGAACAAGACGTGGGGAAGCAAATCCTGCGTCAGCTGATACAGCACGTACGATTGATCCTTGCGCCGGTCTGAACCGCGAAGCAGCGTATACACGCCCCGTTCCGTATCGTAGGCCGTGCGGGCATAATGCCCCGTCGCCAGCAGGTCGGCGCCTCGACGGCGCGCTTCGTCCCACAGCCGGCCAAATTTAACGCACCGATTGCAGGCGACGCAGGGATTGGGCGTCTTTCCCCGGCCGTAAGCGTCAATAAAATATTCTACGACATCGCGCCGGAAGGTGTCGCTAAAGTCCAGCGTGTCATGGGGAATTCCCAATATATCGGCTACCGCCTTGGCATCGGCGGCGCTTTTTTCCGCCGCTTCGCCGTCCCACAGGCGCATCGTAATGCCGATGACATCATATCCCTTTCGTTTCAGCAGCGCCGCTGTAACGGAACTGTCCACGCCGCCGCTCATGGCAACGGCAACTCGTTTCTGCATGGTATATTCCCCCCTTTTTGCACGACGCGGCTCTGCCGCATCTGCCGTCTCTGCAAGACAATACAGCGGCCGGCGCCCGTTTGCTCCAGGAGCCGCCGCTTATGTACCACATAGTAGTCAAAGCTTCCTGTATTGAAGCCTATTATTAATAATATCATAATATATTGGCAGTGGCTAGTAACAGCCGCATAAAAAAGGGCCGCATCACAGTGCAGCCCTTTGAAAATCACATCTTATCTGTTTTTTATAACCTTTTTCAGCACGATGACCACCGGCACGGTAATAACGGCCGACACCACGGCTTCGGGAATCCCGTTGAACAGGCAGACGCCTACGATGATGTTGACGACGTTATCCAGGGGAATATTGCGGAGCTCGGCAAAGTCCTTTGCATAAATCAAGTAAATACCGCCCATAACGCCGACCGTATTGATGACCGATCCGATAAAGCCGGCAACAGCCAGACTGAACGATTCCTTGTGAATCGCCTTCCATACGGCTTTATACACATAATAGGTCCCCAAGCCGATCAGTACGCGGGGAACGACGGAAATCAGCGGATTTAAAAAGGCGAAGGACAATACGACAGGCGTCGTAATCGCCTGGAAAATACTGAAGCAGCCGAAGATAAAGCCAACCATAACGCCGACGCGCGGCCCGGCTACCAGAGCGCCGATAATAACAGGCACATGCAGGATCGTCGCTTTCATCAGCGGCAGGGGAATGAATCCATACCCCGTCAGGCCTAACAACATCGTAATTCCCGACAGCATGCCGACGATAGTCAGCTCCCGCGTCGTCAGCAAGGCCCGTTTACGGACGCCGCCCGGCGCTTTGACACCCATTTCTTTTTGCATACATAGTTCCTCCGTTCTCGCTCTTCAAAACAAAGATACAAGTCGCACATCGTATCACAGCGCTGCTTTCAGGCCCTCTTCCAGTCTCGCTCTTCAGATGCCAACTGGATCATGACACATACAGGCCTGCAGCAACCATGCGTAGTATATCATACTTGCTGACCCTTGCCAATAGATTTTGCAAAATTTGTGAAAATTACCACAAGCTTGAAAAGAAGGCTGAAATATGGTAAACTATTGCCTGTCATATTGAGCGAGTGTGGCGGAATGGCAGACGCACCAGACTTAGGATCTGGCGTCGTACGACGTAAGGGTTCAAGTCCCTTCACTCGCACCAACTCAGGCAGAATCAGCAGTTGCTGGTTCTGCCGTTTTTCGTTGTCCCCATAACATTTGGTGTCTTTGCCCCCATTTTGACCCCATCACCAGAACATCAGCAATTCTCATATTCTCCCGCACCGGTGCTGCCGTCGTTGCAATCCTAAAAATAGCTTTTTTCCATATACTAATACACCCACATCGTATCTCGTTATTCTCAAAATTCATATCAATTTTATTCTCAATTACTATAGACATTTTGAGAGAGTAGGTATATACTATAGGAACATCCCATACTGCGCAGCGACATAGTACTGAAATGGTTTTTCTTAGGAGGAATGCCTTATGAAATTCGCTAAATTTATATTGCCTTACGTATTAATTTCGCCGGTATCCGTAGCCGTATTCTTCATTGCCCTCTTTGTGTCCTGCATCGCCATTGAATTCGTCATGAACGGCATGCTGCATGCATTGGGAATCTTTTCCCTCGTATCGCAGGCTTTCCGCAATATTTTCGTATCCGCAGCCGGTTCCGGCATTTCCCTGATTGCTGCCGCGTTGTTCATGAATAAGGCAGTTCATGAAATGAGGCAGCTTCAATTTATACATTAGAATATACAGCATTTGACACTCTGCATACACTGCAGAGTATTTTTTTGCCGTTTTACAATCACTCTCTGCCAAAAGCCTCGTTCATCCGCTCTAAAAACAACTCCGCTGCCGGCGAGAACACCTGATACTTTTTCCAGATGACGTTCATGCCCGACTCCAATAACGGCATCAGCGGGCGAAAACAAAGGGGACTGTCTTCCGACGTATGGGCCAGCTTATCGAGGGTCACGGCATAGCCTATGCCGGCTTCCACCATAATGGCCGCGTTGTACACGAGATTAAACGTCGTCACGACATGGAGTCTGTCAAAATCGTCGCCGAACCAGTCGGCAAACTCATTTTCCGTCCGGCGCTGTGTCATGACCTGCCGCGAGCAGATGAGAGGCACGTCGAGAAGGTCCTCTTTCCGAATGCTCTCTTTGGCTGCCATGGGGCTATCCTTTCGCATGATAACGCCCCAGCGGTCCTTGCTGGGCAAATTGATGTAATCGTACTTGGAAATATCGGCGGGCTGAATCAGGATGCCGAAGTCGAGAAGCCCCTTGTCCAGCCGTTCGGTTACGTCTTCGGCGTTGCCGCTGTACAAATGGTAATGAATATCCGGATATTCCTCCTGCAGCTCCCGGATGATTTCAGCAATCTGCCGGATAGCCTGCGTCTCGCCGCCGCCGATGTAAATATCGCCGCTTACGGCGTTTTCCCTGGCCAAAAACTCCGCTTCCGTCTTGTCGACCATGGAAATGATTTCTTCAGCCCGCTTGCGCAGCCGCATCCCTTCCGGCGTAAGGACGACGCGATGGCTTTTTCGCACCAAGAGCTGACAGCCTAATTCTTCTTCCAAGTCCTTAATCTGCCGCGACAATGTCGGCTGCGTCAGGTGAAGAAAATTCGCCGCCCCCGTAATGTTCCCCTCGCGGGCTACGGCTAAAAAATACCGAAGCACTCTCAGTTCCATACTCTCTCCCCCTCTATCACTGCTGCCGTCGTATTCTTTATATATCTTTAAGTTCTTCTTTTGATTTTCATTATGGCCTCCTATGAAATGCCTGTCAAGTATATCATGAGATAAAATCAAAGCATTAGCTATATATCTGCATCGGCGTTACAATAAAGACAGCAAGGAGGTGACCTCGAATGACCGCAGCCGCAGAAACCGATATATTCAAGATACAAAGGAATCTGTCCGACGCCGGATTCGCCCCTTCCCTGATTCAGAAATTTCTCAGCCTATCTCAGCAAAAAAAGCGAAAGGAACAGTATCTGCTGCTGGCTCGCCATCGGGCGGAGCTGCTCGAGGAATTACATCATACGCAGTATAAAATCGACTGCCTTGACTACATGGTCTACGTCATGAAAAAAGAGGACAAGCCGATTGATGGACATGTATGAGGAGGTACATATGAAACGAACGACTTTAGCTAAGAAACTTCGGATAGCCCTGGCCGTCATGGCGTTCGCCGGCTGCGCGACGAGTTTCGCCGCCGACAGCACAGCAGATGCGGCCGCGGCGCCGGCTGCAAAGACGCAAAATGAAATGAAAAGACAACTTACAAGGGAGGCAACCTATATGGAAGAACAATTGACATTAACACAAGAATGGGATAAAACATTCCCCAAAAGCGATAAGGTCAACCACCGCAAAGTCACATTCCACAACCGCTACGGCATTACCCTCGCCGCCGACCTGTACGAACCGAAGCGCTATGAAGGCAAGTTAGCGGCCATCGCCGTCTGCGGGCCCTTCGGCGCCGTCAAGGAACAGGCTGCGGGCCTGTACGCCCAGGCCATGGCCGAACGAGGATTCCTGACCATCGCCTTCGACCCGTCCTTTACCGGCGAAAGCGGCGGCCAGCCGAGATACGTCGCCTCGCCGGACATCAACACAGAAGACTTCCAGGCTGCCGTCGATTTTCTCTCCGTTCAGGATAACGTCGACCCGGAAAAAATCGGCATCATCGGCATTTGCGGCTGGGGCGGCATGGCCCTGAACGCCGCGGCTATCGATACGCGCATCAAAGCAACCGTCGCCTCGACGATGTACGATATGACCCGCGTGACGGCCAACGGCTATTTCGACGCTGAAAACAGCGAAGAAGCGCGCTACGCAAAACGCAAAGCCTTGAACGCCCAGCGCACGGAAGATTACAAAAAAGGCTCCTATGCCTTAGCCGGCGGACTTCCCGACGAACTTCCACCCGACGCCCCCTTCTTCGTAAAAGATTACTACGATTATTACAAGACGAGCCGCGGCTATCATCCCCGTTCGCTCAATTCCAACGGCGGCTGGAACGTCACGTCGTCCCTGTCGTTCCTGAACATGCCCATCCTGCAGTATGCCGATGAAATCCGCAATGCCGTCCTGATTATCCATGGCGAAAAAGCCCATTCGTGCTACTTCAGCCGCGACGCCTATGCCAAATTAAAGGGGGATAATAAAGAACTCCTGATCATCCCCGGCGCAGTTCATACCGATTTATATGATAAAACCGACGTGATTCCCTTTGATAAAATGACGGAATTTTTCCGAGCCAATTTATCCTAATTATCTCGTTTCACCACTGCATCTGTACAGACGTCAAGGGAGGTATTACCGATGCATACGACTGCCATTCCCTCTATAATCCTGAATAACGGCGTATCCATGCCCATATTAGGCCTGGGTATCTACGCCCTCCACGGCGCGGACTGCGAGCGCGCCGTCTGCGAAGCCGTCGACCTGGGCTACCGCCTGTTCGACACGGCCCAAATGTACGGCAACGAAAGAGAGCTGGGCAATGCCCTGAAAATCTGCGGCGTGCCGCGGGAAGAAGTATTTATCACGACGAAGCTCTACTCGCCCACAACGACATATAAAAAAGCCAAAGCGGCTATTTCGGAATCCCTCAAAGCGCTGCAAACCGATTATATCGACCTGCTGCTGATCCACGAGCCTTACAGCTCGTCCCTCGAGATGTATGAAGCCATGAAAGAAGCCTATGAAGACGGTAAAATCAGAGCTTTAGGCCTTTCCAATTTCAGCGCCGCCCGCTATTTAAACTTCATTCAGTCCTGCGGCGTCATTCCGGCTGTCAATCAAGTAGAAGCCCACGCCTTTTATCAGCAAAAGCATTTGCAGGCCGTCCTTGAACAACACGGCACGCGCATGGAAGCATGGAGCCCCTTTGCGGCCGGAAAGAACCATTTCTTTACCAATCCTATATTACAGTCCGTCGGCAAAAAGTACGGCAAGACGGCGGCTCAAGTCGGCCTGCGCCTCCTCGTCCAGCGCGGCGTCGTCGCCATTCCCAAGTCAGGCCATGCCGGCCGGCTGAAACAAAACCTCGACATTTTCGATTTTTCCTTATCCGACGAGGACTTGCAGCAAATTCAGTCCCTAGAAGGCGAACGCAGCTTATTCGGCTGGTACGATTAGACGCAATGTCATCATAAAACTTATCATGCACAACTAAACGGCAAAGAACGAGCACGATTCTCTTCTTTGTCGTTTTTCTTGACAACCTGCGCCGCCGCAGGCCATACTAAATGCATATTCATTAATTTACAGGAGGCTGCCATGACATTTGCATACTTAGTAATGGGCCCGTTCGACAGCCGGACGGACCGCGCCGCCATACACGACGGCATGATACAGGTAATCGGCGTCGCCGACGTGCAGGACGCGATTGCCGTCGCCAAAGAATTGCAGGAACAAGGAATCAGCTGCATCGAGCTGTGCGGAGCCTTCGGGCCAGAGAATGCCAAGAAAATCATCGACGCGACGGGAAATACAATTCCCATCGGCTTTGCAACGCACCTTCCCGAACAGGAAGCCTTGTATCAAGCTACCTTCTCCGCATAATAGGAACGATAAAAAATGGACTGCCAGCGCATGACGGGCAGTCCATTTTTTATCGTCTCATATGAAGTTCTGTATCATCGGCCTATACCGGCGAATCGTCAGGCAGCTATCAGGCCTTCATCTTTTTGATTTCTTCTTCCAGTACGGGCATGACTTCAAAGAGGTCGCCGACGATGCCGTAATGAGCAAACTGGAAAATAGGAGCGTCGGGATCGGTGTTGACGGCAATGATGATGTCCGAATCCTGAACGCCTAATTTATGCTGAATCGCGCCGGATACGCCGAGAGCAATGTAAATCTTCGGCGCAATCTTCTTGCCTGTAATACCGATCTGAATATCGTGCAAGGCCCAGCCGTTGTCGACGAGGGGCTTCGATACGCCGAATCCGGCTCCGATCGCTTCAGCGAAGGCTTTTACCTTGTTCATGCCTTCTTCATCGCCTACGCCACGGCCTGCGCCGACGACAATTTCTGCTTCTTCCAGGCTCAGTTCCGCAACGTCGGCTGGCAGCGCTTCGAAAGCCGTGACCTTCTGTACGGCCTTCAAGCCGCCCAAATCAACGGTTTCCGTAATGATTTCACCGCTGCGGCTGTCGTCGAATCCATTGCCGCGGAAAATCTTGTCGCTGATCGTAGCCAGCTGGGGACGGGTCGTCGTCAAAATCTTGACGAACAGCTTGCCCGTATAGGCCGGACGAATCCAGGTCAGCGTATCGTCGTCGCCTTCATAGCGGACGTCGATGCAGTCGGCGACGAGGCCCAAATTCATTGCGGCAGATAAGCGGCCGCCCAAATCGCGGCCGTTATTGGACGCGCCGATGAGGATAACGCTCGGTTCGTATTTTTTAGCGACTTCTTCTACGGCCTTCGTGTATAATACCGAATCAAAGGCCGCCAATTCGGGATTGTTGACGACTACGACGGCGTCGGCGCCATAGGAAATCACATCCTGCGCGGCCTTTTCATCGCCTACGACGAGGCCGACTAATGTATTGTTGCGAGCATCGGCCAATTCACGGCCTTTGCCTAATAATTCAGCGCTGAGGGGGCTTACCTTTCCATCTGCGACTTCGACGTAAACCCAGACATTTTGTTTCAATTCCATGATACGGCCCTCCTTATAACAATTTCTTTTCCGCTAATGTGCCGACGAGATTCTTGGCGGCTTCTGCAGCTGTAGCGCCGCTGATCATCGTGCCGACGGGATGAGGCTCGGGAGCGAACAGTTCCGTAACCTGCGTAGCCGAGCCGGCTTTGCCTGCTTCCTGAGCATCCAGGCCCAAATCTTCCAGGCGAAGGACGTCGAATACGGCTTTCTTCGCCATCATCGTGCCTCTGACCTTAGGCTGGCGCGGCGTGTTCATCGTTTCCATGACCGAGCAGACCGCCGGCAAGGTAACTTCTACCGATTCGATGCCGCCGTTGACTTTGCGCGTGCCTTTGACGACGCCGCCGTCGACAGCGATCGATTCGGCATAGGACAAGAGGGACATGCCCAGATGCTGGGCCACAGCCGGAGGAATCTGGCCCGTATCGCCATCGGTCGAGCGCTTGCCTGTAATGACCAAGTCAGCGCCGCCGATTTTTTCAATCGCTTTCGCCAAAATTTTTCCTGTTGCCAATGTATCTGAGCCTGCCATCCGTTCATCCGAAACGAGGACGCCTTTATCTGCGCCGATAGCGATGCCCTGACGCATGACTTCGCCGGCCAGGGCCGTCCCCATCGTCACGAGGGTAACGGTGCCGCCGACGGCTTCTTTAACGGCTACGGCCGCTTCGATAGCGTTCATATCCACGGGGTTGAGCATGGACGGAGCGCCGACGCGGACGAGATTATGATCCTTTGCGTCGATTTGGATATCTGAAACGGCAGGTACTTGTTTTACCAAAACTACGATATTCATATTCGAACCTCCTTCGTGTTGCTGAATACTGGTCTGTTTCTTTTTATATTATGCCATAGTTTTAAAAAATAATCAACTAATAATAGATATTATTTATTAGTTTTACAAAAAATATACCTAGCAGGAAATTTTCAAATCCTCCTATACAAAAACTGCCTGCACAGCCATAAGGAAAAAGGCCTCGGAGAGTATCTCCAAAGCCTTTTTTCTTATTTTTCCGCTGGCTTTTGCTTCTCCGAACTTTTTTTCTCCGCCGCGCAGCACGACGGGCAGCCTCCAGAGCATCCGCCGCTGCAGCATCCTTTCGTTCCCTTAAACAAACCGACAACATGGCGAAGGATGTATGCCGCGGCAGCCAGTACAACGACGGCGATGATAATATTGGAAAGGGTCATGATACCCGCTCCCTTCTGCAAATAATAGATGTGCAAATAGTGGCCGACGCCAGGCGCCAACCACCATTTGCATATAGTATAGAATATATTTATGCGCCTAAGCCAAGCAGTAAGGACCCATGATACGTAACGAATGCCAATACATAGGCGAGAACGACGCACATACCGTTTAAGAGGAACAGCATCTTCCAGGAGTTTGTTTCGCGCTTGATGACCGCCATGGCCGCGACGCAGGGCATGTACAGCAGGGTAAATACCATCAGGGCCAAGCCCACAGCCGGGTTAAAGCTCGGGTCTTCCTGCAAATACGTTACGAGGTTTTCCTGGTCTTCTTCGTCAGCCTGTACGCTGTAAATCGTAGCCAGCGTAGAAACCATGACTTCTTTCGCAGCTGAGCAGGCCACGATGCCTACGCCGATTTTCCAGTCGAAGCCGAGAGGCGCGATGACCGGTTCAATAAAATGACCAATGGTAGCAGCATAGCTTTGAGAAATTTTTTCCGACGCTTCTTGTTCGTCGAGAAGGGCGATATTGTCGTCGGCGGCAACCTTCAAATCATACAGAGGCAAGGCCTGAGCATATACGGCCGGATTCTGTTCCTGTAAGGCGGCAAAGCCGGCAGGATATGCAGGTTCTTCTGCCGCAACCGTTTCTTCAGATGCAGCTTCTTCGCCTTCCGCTTCTTCCGGAGCTTCCGCCGCCGCAATCATCGATTCATACATGCCGTTTAATTCCGCATTATCTTCCAGAGAAGCGATGCCGTAGCCCTGAAGGACGGCAGCCTGCTGTACTTCCATCTGTTCTTCTACGTTTGCCCGGGCCGCTTCAAAATCCTGAGAGTATTCGACGTCCATGGGATAAGCTGTTAAGAACCAAACGATGATGGACGCGCCGAGAATAAAGGTACCGGCTTTTTTCAGGTACAATACGCTCCGTTCCCACATATGCATGAGCACGTCTTTTACCGTCGGAATATGATAGGGCGGCAATTCCATGACGAAAGGTTCTTTTTCGCCTTTAAAAAGAGTATGACGGAGTACGACGGCAACTAAAATCGCAACGATAATCCCTAACAGGTAAATGCCAAATAAGACGGTACCGCCGTTTCCGGAGGCTCCAAAAAAGGCCGCGATGAGCAAAGTATAGACAGGTAAGCGAGCGCCGCAGCTCATGAAGGGCGCAGCGAAGATCGTAACGAGGCGATCCTTTTCATTGTCCAGCGTACGAGCGGCCATAATGCCCGGAACGGTGCAGCCAAAGCCGAGGATCATCGGGATAAAGGACTTGCCGTGCAGCCCCATGGCGCGCATGACGCGGTCGATGAGGAAGGCGGCGCGGGCCATATACCCCGTGTCTTCCAGCAAACTGATAAAGAAATACAAGATAACGATAAGGGGCACGAAGCTCATAACCGAACCGACACCGCCGACGACGCCGTCGACGACAAGGGAGCGAATCTGTTCGTCGGCAATGACGCCGCTAAGCCAGTCGCCAAGCATGCCGAACAGCGTATCCAACCATTCCTGCGGATAGGCGCCGATATCGATAACGGCCGTAAACATAGCCCACATCAAAGCTAAGAAAATAGGAATACCTAAAATGCGGTGCGTCAGGACGCGGTCGATTTTATCGGACAACGTATCGCCTGTCCCGACAGCGATGACGGAATGATTGAAGGCCTGTACGGCAAACTGGTGGCGGCACTGGGCAAAATAGAAATCCAAATCGATTTTATCCTTCAAATCATTGCGCATCTTCGACGCTAAGTTGAGGATATTCTGCATCCCGTCCATACTTCTAATCTTAGCCACGACGTCCGAATCGTTTTCCAGCAGTTTGACGGCCAGCCAGCGGATAGGATAATCAATGATGCCGGTTTTATTAATAGCATCCGTCAATTCCTGGACATACGGTTCTACGTCTGCGCCGTAATCCACTTTAGCATTAACAAGATTTTGCGTCTTATTCTCATCGGCAATAACCACTAAAAGGTCTTTCGTACCTATATTTTTGCTGCCGATAAGGGGAACGACGACGGCGCCGAGCTCTTCGCCCAATTTCTTTAAATCAATTTTGACGCCCATGCGTTCGGCAATATCCATCATGTTCAGGGCCACGACGACAGGACGGCCTAATTCAACGAGCTGAGCAGCCAGGTACAGGTTGCGTTCCAAATTGGACGCGTCCAATACGTTTACGATAATATCAGGTTTTTCATTGATGATGACGTTTCTGGCTACGACTTCGTCAAGAGAGCGAGCCGTCAGGCTGTATGTGCCCGGCAAATCGACAAACAATAATTCTTTGCCGCCGAAAGAACAATGGCCTTCCTTCTTTTCGACTGTAACGCCGGGGTAATTCCCTACGTGCTGCTTCGCGCCTGTGATGTTGTTAAAAATTGTCGTCTTCCCGCAGTTAGGATTCCCAGCGAGGGCGATTTTTATCTTTTCCGCTTGTTCCATACCTACTAATTTCCCCCTTCTACAGCTACGCTGACCATAGCTGCTTCATTCATGCGCAGCGCCAAGGCGCATCCCTTCACTTTGACCTCGATGGGATCACCCAGCGGGGCTTTCTTCACTACGGTAATGCGGGTACCTTTGACGACGCCCATGTCCACCAGCCGGTGCTGGATATTGCCGCGGCCCTGCAGGGCTTCGACAACACCCGAATCGCCGACATGCAAATCTGCCAATGTGACAATGTTCATGTTGCTGCCTCCCTTTCCCGACGAAACGCCTAGCCGCATCGGCCGCGCTCTGTCCGGGATTCTAATATAATTTTAAGCGAGTTAGCGCTGCTCGTATGGGACCGAACGACTTCTACGTTCTTCCGCTGCGCTTCCTTGAGGGCGCAGCGCACCATACTATGGCTAACGGTGCTCGTAAACAATACAACCAGGTCCGGCGAGCCGATTTTCGATTTGAAATCGCTCGGAACCTGTGTAAAAACCTTAGCTTTATAAGAATACTTTTTACAAATATTTTTATATTGACACACCATACAATCGTTTCCACCAACTATGACGACACTCATTTACCTCGCTCCTTTCGCGCGCCGTAAATAATACTCACACATCCCTTCTGTTTTTGATAACAAACTTCATTACCATGCTTGTAGTATACAAAAATACATATCATCTGTCAATACTTTATACCGATTTTCACTATCATATCTTACGAAATAAAATATAGAAAAAGAGCAATGCCTCTTATTATTTTCTGTACAATGCCGCTGCGGCTCTTTATCAGGTAAATACAGTTTCCCCTTTGTTCGTTATATTTCACACAAATAAAAAAAGCCGGCTGCAATGGAACGAGTTTCCTTTGCAGCTAGCTTTTATTTGTCAAACTGCGACATGTACAGCTCATAGTACAGCCCCTTGCGTTCCATGAGCTCGCCGTGGGTTCCCTGCTCGCAAATACCTTCCTTTGTCAAGACGACGATGCTGTCGGCATGGCGGATCGTCGCCAGCCGATGCGCAATGACCAACGTCGTCCGGTTATGAGACAAATCCTGCAACGCCTGCTGGATTCTCCGCTCTGTTTCGTTGTCCAGTGCCGATGTCGCTTCGTCCAAAATAAGGACAGGCGGATTTTTAAGGAAAACGCGGGCAATAGCCAGGCGCTGTTTTTGCCCTCCTGACAGCTTGACGCCCCGTTCGCCGATGGCGCTGTCGTATCCGTCGGGCAACTTCATGATGAATTCATGGGCGTCAGCCAGCTTTGCCGCTTCGATGATCTCCTGCTCCGTCGCATCGGGCCGGCCATAGGCAATATTTTCACGAATCGAATCAGAAAAGAGAAATACGTCCTGCTGCACAATGCCGATGCTCCGCCGCAGTGACGCCAGCGTATACTGCCGGATATCCCTTCCGTCCAGAGTAATACATCCCGACTGAATGTCGTAAAACCGCAGGAGCAGGCTGGCTACGCTGGATTTTCCCGCGCCGGTAGGCCCGACGATGGCGACCGTCTTGCCGCGGGGAATATCCAAGGAAAACCGCCGCAGCACCAGGTCCTTCCCATTATAGGAAAAGCTGACATCTTCAAAAGCCACACGGCCTTCTATCACGCCGGCTTCGACGGCGTCCGTCTTATCGGCAACGTCCGGCTCGATAGCCATGAGTTCTTCATATCGCCGATATCCGGCTAAGCCTCGCTGATACCGTTCTGTCAGCATGGTGAGCTGCATAATCGGCCTGATGAATACCATGAGGTACATGAGAAAGGCCACGAGATCGCCGAGACTCATGACGCCGAGCATAATGAAAAAGCTGCCGGCGGCGATGATGACCAGGTTGGTCAGATTGGAAAAAAAGATGACGCTGCTCGTAAGATAGGCTTCAAACATAAACGTCCGCTGCTGGGCCCGCCGCAGCTTGTCGCTGGCGGCGACAAACTTTTTCAGCTCTACAGCTTCATTACAGAACGATTGGACGAGGCGGATGGCGTTCAGGCTTTCCATAGCCTGAGAGCTGACGAGCCCCATTTTTTCTCTGGCAGTGCGAAAGGTTTCCTTCATGCGGCGATTGAGAATCATTGTTCCCGCCGTTTTCAGCAAAATGAGAAATAAAACAAAAATAGCCAGCTGCCAATTGATATAAAACAGAAAAAAAGCGCTGCCGCACATCGTAATCAGGCAGACCATAATGAGATTCGGCATCTGAAACACCAAGTCTCCTATTTCTGAAATGTCGCTGATAATGCGGGACAAGAGCTGCCCAGTCTTGGCATTGTCAAAAAACGAAAAGCTCATTGACTCGATATGGGAAAACAGGCGGCACCGCAGGTCGTTTTCGATGTGCGTGCCCATACTGCGGCCAAAGTACGACACGCAGAAGGACGAGCACAGACAGACAACGTAAAGAATAAACAAAACAGCTGCCGTATGCACTAATCGCAGCATGTCGCCGGCAGGCAGGATATCCTCCAGGATATAACGGACAATCATGGGAAAGGAAATTTCCAGCCCTGCCGTCAGAACCGAGCCGGCAATGACGAAGAATAAGATGGTATGATACGGCGCATAACACGCCCATAATCGCTTCATGCATCCTCCTCCATAAAAAACAAGGCTTGCCCAAGGAGCCGCTCCATGGCGGACAGCCCCTTTCGGCAAGCCCCTGTTAAAATCTATACGGTGAAACTTGTAATTTATGCCCCGTGAGCCGTTTCCAATGCTAAGTATTCGCCGCCGTCGGCATGATCACTGGCAGCGTCTGCTGCCGACTCAGCTGCCGGGTCGTAATGTACGGCGTTGATGACGGCAATTTTTAAGTCAGGCCGCAGGCCGTGCAGCTTTTCTACGGCTCCCAAATGGCCTTCGCTGTGGAAATTACCGACGACATGATACACGACAGCGTCGCCATGAGTATCCAGATAGTCCGCTATGCTTTCGGCCATGGCGTCGTCCTTGAGGCACTGGGCCATGAACATAGGCTGTACCATCGCTTCGGTCACCTTCATACCGCCGGGCATATCGTTCATGGCAGCCATCGTCGCGGCGAACTTAGCCCGATAGGCTTCCGAGCCAGCCTTATGCACCTTAGGAAGATACAGCCGATCGGCTTCGGCAATGCCGTTTAAACTGCCAACCTTAGCATAAGCCGCAGCCATGCGCCGGGGAATATTGCCGGTCAGGACGGGAAGGCCCTGAGACTTGGCAAAATCTACCAGAGGCTTATACGCCGTCCTGTACTGCGGCCAAGGCCGCGATTGAGATAAGAACAGCTCCTCGCTCAGCGTTCCGGCTAAATAATCGTCCATCGTGGTCTGTACGTCCCGTTCAAACATTTCCATGGATAAAACCAGCTTATCGCCGTGCAGGTCATGCAAGCCTTTCAGCACGTCCAGCTCGGCGTCATGTATAGGCTGGCTGTCGTGAAATTCACCGAAAAAGATAACTTGATACTCTTTTAAGCCGTCCAGCATCTCTGCTGTCGATACGGCTTTCTGTGCCGCTCCGTCTATCCACAGGACGGCCGGCGCCTTCTCCGCCGCAGGAGCCGGAGCAGTCGCCCCGGCCATTCCCGCAGCAGAGAAAACGGTCATAGCCGTCAAGAGGGAGAGGAGTCGTAGTGTACGTGATATGTTCATGAGAAATTCCTGCTTTGCTGGAAATTAGAACGTCCATTCTGCGCCGGCTACCCAGATTCGGCCATCAAGGAATACATCATAATTCTTTTTATCAAAAATATTATCTACACCGGCAAAAATGCGGTTTCCTTTTCCGAATTTTTTATTGACGACAAAATTAACAGTATTATAAGTAGCATCATGAGGAATAGAGTTTGCATCGTCTCCATATCCCATGCTTTCTGTCCAACGATATTTATTAACCCATTGACTCCATAACATAACTGTATATCCATAGGGTTTCAAATCATCATAAGAAAGCTGCAATGTCGTAATATTTTTTGCACGATTTGATAATCTTTCCCCTGTAGAATCGTCAGTAGCATCCAACCAATTACTTGTTGCTTTTACTGTAAAGTATTTATTAAAGTTATGGCCTAATTCTAATTCGATCCCATTAATTTGTGCTCTATCTACATTCACATTTTGATACCACCATTCTCCACCATCGGGATCATTCAATCCCGGAATAGGTGTGCTGGTTATCAAATTTTTAACATCATTTTGGAAGTAAGTAATTTTTCCCCAGTTTTTATCATTATCAAATTCATAACTGATATCCCACGATTCCGTTTCTTCAGGTTGCAAATCAGGATTGCCAATCGTATTAACGATACCGCCTCCCATAGAACGATGCATATTCATATACATTTCACTGACTGTCGGAGCTTTAAAGCCCTTACCCCAACTAACTTTAAACCGATTATGGTCATTGATAAAGTATGTAGCGCCAATTTTAGGCGTTGTTTCACCGCCAAAAGTACTATCATGGTCAAAGCGCAAGGAAGGTATTACTAACAATTTATCGCCAATCATCCATTCATCTTGGATATAAGCGGCGTATGTTTGAATATCCTTTTCCGAATAGTATTTGGTGTTAGTATATCCATTGCCCGTCTGGCTAACCTGGTGGACGTTATCGCCACCGTCCCCCATTCTTGTGCCTTCTACATCTGTCGATCGATATTCAGCACCAAAGGTTAATGTATGGTCATCATTGATAGCAATGCTGTCCTTTCCTTCAACGCCCCATAATGAATATTCTGAATGATCCCAATCATATTTAGGATACAGGCCTCCTAAAATAGTCTCCATCGGTCCTGGAAAGGTATCACGATAATTATATTGGCGATTATCTTTTTTTAAATAGCTATAAAAAGACCTAATCATCCAATCGTGTTTTTCATTATTACCCGTCCAAGCCAAACTGTAATCATATCGTTTATAATTATACCATTCCTTAGAATCTTTCTTTGTTTGAAATGCCCCACTAGACGTCCAAGAATCAGCATAATCAGCCTGAGAACGTTCATTATAGTATCCTGCACTAAAATTCAAATTTTGATTATTTCCCAAATCATAGTTTCCATCAAAATGAACATCGAATACAGGCCCATAATAGTTACTTCCTTCAGAATCAGGCCTTACATTTTTTCTCCATTTTGAAAAGCGCATATCTAAGGTACCATTAAATTTATCATGTTGACCAAAATCAATATGATAATAATTATTTACAGATTCAGTTCCTGTCGACACACCTGCCATAATAGAGGGTTCAGATTTGGCTGATTTTTTGGTAATAATATTAATTACGCCACCAAGAGCATCTGAGCCATACTGAGCAGATGAAGGCCCACGGACTATTTCGATGCGTTCAATGTCAGACAGGCTGAGACGATTCAAGGCGTATACGTTCTGAGTTTGCGCAGTATCTTCGCCAGCCTGACGAATACCGTTTATCAAAATCAGAGTATGATTCGTGTCCATCCCACGAATCATGACATTGTGCCCAGCCATGCCAGCTGTACCAACATCGACATTACTCGCTAACCGAAGTGCTTGATATACATCCGTTGCGCCAATCTTTTCAATGTCTTCCGAAGTAATAATTTCAACAGCCTGCGGAACAACTTTAACTTCTTCTTCCGTACGAGTCGCCGTAACGATGACGTCTTTTGTCCGCACGACGTCGCCGTCAGCAGGCGCGGCCATGACCGGCAGGCTGCCGCCTACGGCGCACAATACAGCTAAGGTCAGCATACGTTTTTTAGATGATGAAAATGAATCCATGAAATAAAACCTCCCCTTCATCTTTGAACATGGTGTCTGTCTGGAATATTTTCCTGATGACAGAGTACGTTATTATGAAATGAATAAAAGATATGTATAATAAACGCCAAAGCGTTATTAACCGAATTTATACGGCAGCATACGGGAAGCAGGCCAGATACGCGCCGTTTTCCTCCTGTACCGTCGTGACGACGGCGCGGATACCGTAAAGAGGCTCCAGTATATCCTGTCGGAACACATCGGCTACAGGGCCGTCAGCCACGATATTTCCTTTCTTTACGGCGACGAGGCGATGGCTGTAACGAGCTGCGTGGTTTAAATCATGCATGACCATGATGACGATAATGTGCATGGTCTGATACAAATGCACGACGAGTTCCATCAGAGCCAGCTGATGGCGGATATCCAGATATGTCGTCGGTTCGTCGAGAAGCAGGATCTGCGGCTCCTTGGCCAAGGCCATGGACAGCCAAGCCCGCTGCCGTTCACCGCCGGACAGGGCCGACAAGCGGCTATGCTGGAGCGGCTCCATTTCCGTCGCTTTCAAGGCGCTGTTAATAGCCGCAATATCTAAGTCATTTAGTTTTGAAAATAACCCCTGATAGGGCAGGCGGCCGTAGGTCACCAGATCCCGCACAGTCATATCGCCCGGTGCGCTGGCCGACTGAGGCAGCATGGAAATCGTCCGGGCAATCTTATCCATCGATACGTCTTTGAGATCCTGCCCGTCCAGATATACGGCGCCGCCCGTCGGCACGAGAAGCCGCGCCAGTGATTTCAGAAGCGTCGATTTACCTGAGCCGTTCGGGCCGATAATCGACACGATTTCCGGTTTGTCAAAGGCTATGGTTAGGTCTTCCGCTATAACTCGTTCACCGTACTGCAGGCGTAAATGGTTTGTCGCAATCGTACTCATGACTGACCCATCCTCCGTTTCAGCAAGTATAAGAAGAACGGCGCGCCGATGAAGGACATGAAAATGCCCACAGGCACTTCTACAGGACTGAACAGCGTCCGGGCCGCTACGTCGGCTACGACGACCAATACGGCGCCGAACAATGCCGAGCACGGCAGAAGGGCTTCAAAGTCCGAGCCGACGATAAGGCGCATGACATGAGGCACGATGAGACCGACAAAGCCAAGCAGACCGGCTACACTGACTGCCGATGCGGCCAGCAGAGCCGCCAAAGCAACGAGGACAGCACGAGTACGCTCCGTATTAACACCTAACGTTTTAGCTACGTCATCGCCCAGCTGGAGAGCATTGAGTCTTCGGTAGTAGCATAGCGTCCCGACGATGCCCAGCAGGCTGTACGGCAGAATCATGCGGACGTACGACCAGTTGCTTCCGGCAAAACCGCCGGCCATCCACGATACGGTTCCCTGAATCTTATCGGAGAAAAATACCGACAGGGCCGTCATGCCGCCGCCAAAAAACGCCGCCACGGCTACGCCGGCTAAGACGAGACGCAGCGGATTGACGCCCCGCTCGTAGGCAAGAAAAAAGACGACAGCCGCGGCAAATATAGCACCGATAAAGGCTGCAAAGGGTACGAAACTCGTAAAGGTCGGCGCAATAAGCATGAGGGCCATGGCCGCCAGACCGGCGCCGGCCGAAATGCCGATAATACCCGGGTCAGCCAGCGGGTTGCGCAGAATTCCCTGCAGGATACATCCCGACAAGGCCAGGTTAGCGCCGGCTAAGGCCGCACAGATTGCCCGCGGCATGCGCAGCGTATAAATAATGCGGTAGTTATCTGTCTGTCCCGGCGCGACGACGGCCTGATATATATCCGACAAAGAGATATGTACCGCGCCGGCGGCAATGCCTAATGCCAGAGACAGCATCAGCAGTATCAGTCCGGCGCAGAGCGTCGTCATGCGGACGACGCCGCGGTTATCTTGTTCTACGGCACGCTCCATCAGATACCTCCCTGCCCGTACAGGCAATCTGCCATATATTCCATAGCCTCGCCGATGTTGCTGCCCGGATTGACAGTAAACAGCTCCATAGGCAGATCATAAATGCGGCCGTTTTTAACTGCCGACGTCTGACTCCACGCTTCATTCGTCTGCATTTGTTCCTTGAAGCGAGCCAGATTTTCCGGCGTATTGCCCATGGAAATGATGAAGACGACTTCCGGGTCCTGCTTGACGACGTATTCCAAACTGAGAGGAATAAACTGGCCCGTCAGGGATGTATCCAGTTCGGCAATATTTACACCGTGAAGGCGCTGCAGCAAATCGCCGGAAAATGTCTCGCTGCTGGCCATGCTGTTGCTGTCCGGGTTGCTGAACAAAATCAGTGTCCGCGGGCCCGTCTTGCCTTCAGTCATAGCGACAGCATCACGACACTGCTTGACAATTCTGTCCGTTTCTTCCTGGGCTTTTGCCGTATTGCCGGTCAATTCGCCAAAGAACTTCATCGTCTTCAGCGTGTCCTCGTAATTGTCCAGCGAGTTGATATACAGCGGAATATGATTCTGCTTCATCGTTTCCCGCAGCTGATTATGGAACGGCACGTTGACGCCGATGACCAAATCGGGTTTTAAGGACAATATTTTTTCGATATTCGGCGAATGAATAATGCCTATTTCCGGCACGTCAGCGACGGCTTTTGCCAGTTCCGGCGACAGCGACTGCGACGTCGGCCTGCCGACAACCTGCGACGCTCCGCCGGCTGCAACGTACATATCCATGTTGGACGCATTTAAAAAGACAACACGCTGCGGATGCTCCGGGATCTCCATTGTCTCACCCGTACTGTCCGTCACCTGCCGCATGGCTGCCGTCGATGTCGACGTACCGCCCTGCATCATCATGTATACGATGCCGCCGAACAAGCATAGGACAAATGCCATCACAACGTATAAAACTGCTTTGCGCAATCAAATCCCTCCCTAATACATACAATATGATATAGGCTGCATTTTATTAAAGAAATGATAATCACTATCTGTTATTGTAGCAGAGTTATCTCATGTTTTCCACTCCAAATAGACATAAAAATAATCCATTTCGTTATTTTAATAAATAATGATTATCCCAATGCTACGTCAAGAGTCATCATAATCGTAAACCCTAAGGAAAAGGAAAGAGCGCCGACATTAGAATGCTCACCGGCAGACATTTCCGGAATCAGCTCTTCCACGACGACGTACAGCATTGCGCCGGCAGCCAGGCTCAGCAGATACGGCAGCAGCGGCACGACAAGACTGGTCAGCCATATCGTTGCGACGGCGCCGACGGGTTCTACGACCCCTGACAGCATCCCGCCGGCAAAGGCCCGGTGAGATGACAGGCCGGCTGCGCGCAGAGGCATGGAAATAATGGCTCCTTCCGGAAAATTCTGGATCGCGATCCCCAGCGATAAGGCAATAGCACCAGCCAGGCTTATTCCTTCCTGCCCCGACAAAAACGCAGCATACACGACGCCTACAGCCATGCCTTCCGGAATGTTGTGCAGCGTAACAGCCAATACGAGCATAGTCGTCTTTTTCAAATGTGCCCGTATCCCTTCCGGCTCGTCGCTGTTCAGGTGCAGATGGGGCACACAGCGGTCGAGAAGAAGCAGCATAGCAACACCGATCCAGAACCCGGCAACTGCCGGTATAAAAGCCCATTTTCCCCATGAAGCAGCCTGCTCCATAGCAGGAATAAGCAGACTCCATACAGATGCAGCAGTCATAACACCAGCAGAAAATCCCATCAGCGCCCGCTGCAATTCTTGGTGCAATTGTCCTTTCACAACATACGCACAGGCAGCGCCTAACGTCGTTCCTAAAAAAGGAATGAGAATCCCAATCGTAATATCAATCATAGCGTCCTCCTTAATCTATTAGGCCGGAACACCGCAGCACTGCCCCCGCTCTATTTTCGCTGTGATTTCCTGTAATCCCGCGGAAGCATGCCGGTCATTTTCTGAAACAGCATGGAAAATTTGCTGCTGTTGGCATACCCTACACGGTTGGCTATCTGCAGAACGCTTTCTTCTGTCTCGGCGAGCATGCGCATCGCTTCGCTGACGCGCAGCTCCTGCAGGTGTTGGCCGATAGAGCTTCCATATACGCTTTTAAAACACCGCTTCAGCGTCGTCGGCGCAATGTGATGCTCTTCAGCCAATTCTTCCAGACGTTTCTTCGTCTTCAGGTTTTCCAGCAATTCCAGATGAATGGCCTTGACGATATCCGCCTGCCGTTTTGTCACGTAAACATACTTGTTCCGCTCAGGCTGAATCGTTCCAAGAAACAGAAATATTTCCAATATTTTGAGCTGGCAGTACCGGCGGCGAATGCCTTCCGGCACCTGATACAATTCTTCAAACAGATGCTGCATGTTCTTATTTTCTTTCATGATAAGGCCGAAATCCGATTCCCGGCAAAAACGGCTGCATAAGGCCGTCAAATCGCCGTCGTCCTCCAACAGCCGGGAAACGACAGGCTGCGCCTTGGATACAGAGCATAAAATAGACAGGCCATGATAATGAGACGAAGGAAAGAAAATAGAATGACAATATTCCTGATGATGCCGCCAGCCAATAGACATATCGCCTGGCCCCATATAGAGAAATTCGCCGTTCTGAAAATTACACTCTATACGGCCTTCCTCACAATGATTGACAGCGAACAAGCCCTGCGTTACGGGATGGCTCCGGCAGGAAAAGGATTCAATATGCGCGTCTATATAGACGAGATCGATGCCCGGATATACGGGATACGACGTCAGACGCGCCGTACCCGTATTATTTTGTATTTCAAACACAACCCTCTCTTCAGAAGATTCGATCATCCGCATAGTATCCATTATTATACTGCACCCTTTCTTGAATAACCAGCTCTAATTTAAACTAAAATCGATATACCTGACGCACAGCTTTTCCCTCTCTGGCAAATTGCCCCCAAAGAAAGACAGCTTCAGACGGAGAAATCTCAATGACATGGAGAACGACGGGCATTTTACGCAGCCGTTCTTCAGCAATACCCTTGGCCGCCGCGGCCACAGCATAGCCTTCGTCCTGTGGTTCGAGAATCTGTGCCGTGCCGCTCAGCTGCAGTCCTGCCAAATGGGAAAAATCGGAAAATGGCTCGCATACGGAAAAACTGACATGCGGATCACGATATATATTCGCAAATTTTCGTCCGCCTTCGCTGAACAGGTATATTTTTTTATGCCAATATACGTACTCGATCGGCGTCGTCCGAATATTCCGTCCCCATCCGGTAGCTAAAACGCCCGTAGTATGACTCGTCAGGAACGTTTCTAATGCCTGCCATGCCGTACTGTCGCTGTCCGGTACAGCAGCCGGAGGCGGCTGTATTGTCTCAGCAGCACGTATGACCCCTTCTGTAACGTCACTCGCCGGAATAAACGCAGACAAGGCGATAGGCCGTTTCAGCAGCATTTCAGCCTGACGGCGCAGCCGCTGTACCGACAATTCATTATCACCAATGACAATGAGTCCCCATATTGTATCTGGTTCCGCATGCTGTACAACCTCTGCCAAGGGCTGTACCGCCTGTTTTTCCGTCAAAACCAACAAAATCCGCTTATATTGGCGCAGCGATACGTCTTCCCGGCATTCCGCATACCGGCTCATGCTGAGTATACTGCCGATCATGACGGCAATGCGCCGTGCCGCAGCGTTTTCGTAATATAGGCAAAGAGTATTCATGATTGCTTCCCCCTTCTGGATTGTCACGCAGCCAATTTTCCATATCTCCTACTCTTTATTATGAATTTTATGATATAGATTGTCAATATCACACTTGCGTATATGTTATATTTTTCACGCGATTAGATACGGCAAAGACTGCAACAGATCTTCGTTGCAGTCTTTACACAGAGGAGTGCAGCTATCTATGAGTGATTTTTCATTTGCTTCATAATGGCTTGAATCTCATCCTGACTCATATGGCGCATGGCTTCAGCCATTTTTTTCATAGCTTCCACGCTGGGCGTGCCGCTCATAGCTTTCATCCGCTTCATGGCCTCTACCATAGACGCAGTTTTCTTCGAATCTTGCGCAGCTACGCGTTCCATCACCATGGCATTTTTCCCAGTCATGAGGTACTGGATGCATTCCAGCGTCGTCTGCGTGATGTTGACCTGCCAGAACTGACCAGCATCCGTCAGCGTATACATGACGCCGTTATATGTTACAAGACCGCGTGTTTCCCACAGCTTATACAGCCATTCCAGATCTTTCAGCTTGTCGTCAAAGGCGTATATTTTATTTAAATCCATATAGCACATTTCCAGCTGGTTCTGCACCGCATCGACAATCGGCTGCAGCGGCGACTGCTTCATGAGAGCCATAAAGGGCTTTTTGCCTGCTTCGACAAACATTTCATACGGTGCAATGGACCGGTGAAGCATCGTTGAATAGCCGTCTACGCTGCCTCCGGCGCCGCTGCCGAAGGGGAACATGGACGAACCGGAGCGGGCCAGTGTATTGTACAGGCTCCGCTCGCGGTTGCTGCAGCTCCAATGGCAGACATTCAGGCGGCGATACGCCCGCTGTTCCAGATAGGCCTTGGCAAAGGCAAACATGCCGGCCTGGTAATCCGTCGTCGCTGCCGGCGGCAGCGCGCCGCGGGCAATGGCCTTATTCAAATCGCTGCCGTCAAAAACGTTGAGCTGATACAAATCAGCGCCGTCTACGCCGGACTGAATCAGCAGATCCAAATCTTCCTTCCAGACCTGCATGTCCTGACCGGGCAGACCGTAAATGAGGTCGACGACGACAGCACACTGGTTGTAATCGAGAAGGCTCCGCAGATTTTTCAATACCGTTTCTTCATCGTCCAGTCGTCCGACAGAACGGCGGATATCCGTATGAAAGGACTGAACGCCCAAAGACATGCGGTTTACACCATTTGCCAGCCAAACGTCCATCTTTTCCGGTACTAGATCATGAACACGCCCTTCCAAAGTCAGCTCGTAATCATTGGCCAAGGGCAGGCAGCGGCAAATCGCCTGCAGCAGCCGTCCGGCATTTTTCGGAGACAAGGATGTCGGCGTACCGCCGCCGATAAATACAGCATGAATAAGGCTGTCCTTTAAGCGCGGTAAGTCGGCAGAGGCTTCCAGTTCCTGAATCAGGCAGTCCACATAATGATCTTCTACGTCCTGATTCGTCCCATTTTGAAAAAATCCGCAGTACAGGCATTTAGTCTTGCAGAACGGAATATGTATATACGCCGTCTGGATGTCCTTTTTAGCCGGTGCAGACGCCATGATGCGCTGCCAAACCTGCTGTGATTCATCAGGCGGGACAACCGTGCCGTGCAGGCCGGCATGAACGACGCGTTTGCGCGGAAACGCGTCCGTCAGCGGGCTGTCCGTTTCCGCACCGAATTGGAAAATGCGCTGCTCTGGCGGCAGGCTGTGAAATAATTCTTCTAAACTCATATGAGTGTCTCCCTTATTCCGCAGCAAGCTTCTTCATGACATCTGCCGCAAAAGCTTTGGCATTTTCCAAATCAGCAGCATCGGGATGCTTGGCTGCTTCGGCATGAAGGGCGTCCCGTTCCGGCGATTTGCCGTGGGGATGGCCAGCTGGGAACTGCTTGTACATCATTTCAATAAGCTTGGGGTCTACTGCGCCCTGGCAGATAAACGTACCGGCGACATGGACGCCTTTCGGCAGAAAGGCCGCGCCGTTATCCAGGCTCTTCGCCGCATGTTCCGACTTCGGATCGGCTCCTAACGTTGCAAATATAGCGACATGCTTATTCTTCAGTTTTTTCAGCATGTCCTGCGAATCCTTATCTGCCGTACCGCGGTCCACCCAAAATCCGAGGAACACGCAGTCGCAGCGGTCAATATCAGCCGGCGCCTCTTTAACGGAAAGGCAAGGCGTCCCTGCCGGCAGGGCTTCGGCAATTGCTTCGGCCACCTTTTTCGTATTTCCTGTACGCGTCGAGTACAAAACGATCGTTTTCATACATACACTCTCCTTTTATGGCATAATTTTTTATAATGGATACGAATCTCATGTCTTCGGCTCTGTGTCTCCTGACTGAAAAAAACGATCCGACAAACCGGGGGAATTAATTCAAATTAAAGGTAACAGGCACGTTTACCGTTACATCCTGCCCGCTGGCATTCGGATACGGGCAGGCGGCATATACAGCGTTGAGAGCAGCCTTATCCAAAATACTCTGTCCCGATGAGCCGGATACATAGGCATTGACGCAGTTTCCGCTGCTGTCCAGCGTAACCGTAATGGTAACGGAACCAGTCAAACCGCGGCGGACAGCCATAGGCGGATAGGATTTATTGGCGTTGACAGCAGACCAGAATCCATCGGAATCAAACGGCGATGAACCGGTCCCTTCTGCGCCGCTGTAACCGCTGCCCTGACCGTCGCCGGCGCCTTCTCCATAGCCCTGGCCATCGCCCGTCCCGTCTCCGACGCCTGAGCCAGTACCCGTACCGCTGCCAGCTCCCACACTGCTGCCGACACCACCTCCGCCAGCAGCAGACGAACTGGCGGCAGCCGGAGCGGGCTGACTGCTGGGAGCCGGTTCCGGCACGGCATCTGACAACTGCGGATGAGGCATAACAGCCGATTGGCTGGCATCTATTTGCGCCACACGCTCGGCTACGGCTGTTTCAGACAGCTTTTCCGGAAACAGTTCGCCGCCGCCGGCATGCCCGCTTCCAGCACTAGACAGTTCGCTGGTGTCTAAATCTATGACATACATCTGCTGTTGTTCCTGCTGCATCACAGCTCCGGCAAGAAACATGGCCGCCGCGCCTACGACAAGCAGGTGGACTACTGCCGAGCCGGCATAAGCTCGTATCCATGAAATTTCCCGCATAGGCGTCATCCCTTCTGTTCTGCAGCGATGGCCAGACGCTTAACACCAGCAGATTTCAACATATCCATGACAGCGACTACCTGACCATGAGCCGTACGGCGGTCGGCTTGCAGAATCACAGCGGCGTTGGCATTTTCTGCCATGTGTCGCTTCATCCGTTCCGATGCTTCGTCAAAGCTGACAGGACGATTATCCATCGTAATATGCCCTTCCGCATCAACCGTCAGGATAATGGGCATCTGCACAGGCGCCGACGCGCTCTGAGCCTGAGGGAGCTGGACGGACAAGGCCTTCTGCGCTACGGTCTGCAGGCTGTTCATCATAAAAAACACAAGCAGGAAAAAGATAATATCAATCATCGGAATGATCATAAAAGCCGGTTTCTTTTTCATCCTGACATTCGTAAACATCAGCCTTACCTCCTACCTTGCATTTCTGGCGTTCACTACAGTAAGGCACAGCTTTTCCGTATCCGTCACAATGGTGTCCAGCTGATGGTCGAAGTAGGTATATACGCAGAAAGCGATAATCGCGACGCACAGCCCCGACGCCGTCGCAATAAGAGCTTCACCGACACCGCCGGTAATCGCCGTGGCACCAGCGCCGCTGTCTAAAACGCTGAACGTGCTGATCATGCCCGTTACTGTGCCGAGAAGCCCGAGAAGCGGCGCAATCGTGACGATAGCGCTGAGGTAATCGAGGTAGCGGCGAAAGGCGATGGATTCAATCGTCATCTGTTCATTGAAAGCATCTTTCATGGCTTTTTCATCATCCTTATGCCGGAGGCCGCTGGCAATAATGCGGCTGATAGCCGTAGGGAATTTCCGGCAGAAACTTTCCGCCGTATCCCATTGCTGATCACGAATAGCATGATCAACACCAGTAAAAAACTTTTTCGAATCCCGACGATTGGCCCGGTAATAGTAAAACCGTTCAATCGCAATGGCTACCGTAAAAATAGATAAGGCCAGCAGCGGATACATAACCAGTCCGCCGCTGTGAAATAAATGCAGAAAATACGCGAATCCTTCCATTTGCTACACTCCTTAATGATTATAGTTACTAACTTATATAAATGCGATGATGCCTTGATACACTTTGCCGCTTACAAATCTTATATGCATAACGCGGCGGCAGAAACGAAAATAACCCATAACCCCAGAGTGCACGCTACGCTTTCCCATGTACCTTTTTCAGCACTTTTCATATTTTTTTGCGCCACTGTTATCCATCTCCTTTACTGATCATTTTTAAGATATTGATTATTGTATTCATATAATAAAATGCACGTATATGATACCAAGGATATGAAAAAAAATCTACTCCAATCAGACATAAAAATAGCCCGATTAGACCAAACGACAATAATAATTATTAAAAAATACTCCTCATCCAGACAAATATCAAATATATTAGTCTGCGTGAGGAGTATGTCTCTAAAATATATATTTAAATTTTTATGACAGCCAATACGGCGTCGCCGCATCGTTCCATACGTTCTAAAGAAACGGAGAATAAGGGGCCTTCTCGTTCCATTTGATTGAAAAAATGAATGTAGCTCCCGTAAGCCCCGCTTAATTCTACATGATATCGGCTTTTTTCCTGCGGTGATGCATAAAACGAAAGTACTTGTAAGCCGCACGCATCGGCCTGGCGCTGTACGATGTCCAGTACGTCTTCATCGGCCCCCTGCCATTTCCTGATAATGTCTTCCCGGTCTTTCCACTCCGCCGCTGTCACTTCATAGGAACAAATGCGGCCATTGACTGCCTTCCACGCTTGCCATTGCCGGTACCAGTAGGCGCAATGGACGAAGGACAGCAAAAGCAGTACCAGAAGGATATACCAAAGGAATTGTTTATGCCTTTTGTCGTGAAGTATCCTGCTCATCATTCGCCCATTCCACCTCCAGCAGAAACGCCGTTTCCGCCGTCTGTCCTGCCTGCTTCATGCGGCTGGCCGAAACCGAACGTACAGAAGGCTGGCGACGCAGGGCGTCCTGCCATTTTCTCTCGGTGCCGACTTCATTTGCCATACCAGATATTGACAACACATGGCGGCGCATTTCGATTTTTTCTACAAATGCGCCTTCCGGCTTGGTATCGGCAAGGCACACGAGAATTTCCGGCCAATGAAGCCGATTTCGTTGGTCTTCGTCGTGCCGCTCTTTCAACTCGTGCAGCTTTCGTTCCCACTCATTTTGCTGCACAATACGTTTCTGAATAGGAAAAGCCTGATCCGTAAACCGTTCTTGTTCCCAAATCGTCCGCATCTGAAAGATCGCACCGGCTGCGCCGACGGCCAGAGTCACGACGACCAGCAGCGCAGCAAGCTTTTTACTCAACCGCAGCGCCAACAAGGACCATGACGAAGGGCGCTGTTCCTGAGGGATTAAATTGAATTCCATACGCTGCTCCTAATACGCTGCCAGTACGGCAGCCGGATATACTAATTCCCACCGATCCATATCTCGCTTCACAGACTCCGACACCGGCGGAATAGACCACATTCCTTTCTCTTCGTCGTACCACACCCCATGATGCATCTGTTCCTGCGCTTCTTGCCAAATCCGGCCTTCTTCCGGCAGCGCCGAAGTGCAGGCATAGGATAAGGGAACTCCCGACTTCAGCTGAACCACATGAATCAGCGCCGGTTCGCACAGATATAAAATGCCAGTCCCGGACGGACAGAGGCGTCCTGCCGCCGCCGGAAGAACGTCAATTCTCCTGACGCAGCAATTCCCGGACCGCAGCGTCTGAATCATATCTGTTACCATATCGTAAGGATAGGCGGCGCTCATCCAGCCGTACAGGCCTCCCTCAGGCGGTTCTGCAGTTCGGGCTAAATCAAAGGCGTACGCCGTGCTGCCGTCGCCAATCGCCTCATCCCATACGACCATGCTTCGCGCCTCTTCCTTCCGTTTCGTCGCCAGCTTCAGCTCTTTCCACAGTAAAGACGGGCCGCTGAGCAGAAGATACGTCGTATAATCCTGCAATCCATATACAGCAATAATATCTCTCAGGCACTTCTTTATTTTCTCAGGCCATGCGAGCCAGTCGCCAGGACAATCATAAAGGCAGAGCTGCCGGCTCCGGACGCCGCCGTACCAGCTCGTTTCCGTTTTCAAAACATATATGTGCCGCTGCGACAGCCATATGTAGGCCCGATATCCTTGGACTATACTCATTCATTTGCCCTCCTTAATACACAATTTGCCGGACAGCGAAAGAGGCGCTGCCGTCGTCGCCTTTCTGCACCCGGAACTGCAGAGCGCAGGTTCGCTTCAAAAGGGTATGATCCGACACGGCCGACGCGCGCAGCACGCCGTTGAACGGCAGAGAATATGGCGATGCAACGCACTGGATTTCTATGCGCTGTCCTCCTTCGGCAATCCCCCATACATCGTTAAAAGCCCACGTCCGCCGTTCCGGCACATCCTGCCACCGCCGGCTGCGCAAGTCGCGCCAGCTCACCAGCAGGGCGCTTTCCGAAGCATAGGATAACTGAACGGCTTCTTCGTATTGACGGGCAGACCGGACGTATTGGGCAGATAAATGCGCAGCCGACGCAGCCAGCAGCAGCGCCGCCGTTCCCAGCGCCAAGATGCAGAACGTCATATACCCGTTTTTTCGTCTCATGCCGCATCCTCCCATTGGCAAGGCAGCGGCGTAACGGTCAGCACGCAGGGCCAGGATTGTCCCGTATAGGCGTCGTACAGCTCAATATAAACGTGTATTTTTTCTCCATCGGCGGAAAAATAGGGCCTGTCACCCTGAGAACGCACGCTGATGCGGTCTTCCCGCAGCCCGGCGTTTACCGAACCCGTCAGAGGCTGTTCGCTGCCGTTGCTCAGCAAACGATATACCCGTCCGTTTTTGACAGAAAATCCTGTCAGCCCGTTTTGTTCTTCGCGGCACCGTACCGTCTTAGGCGATACCTCGATATTCCGGGCAAAACGCAGTACGCCGAATATCGTTTCTTCCATCACCATGCCCTGTCGGGATAGTTCTTCCCAGCTTTCGCCGTAGCGGCAGTTTGCCGCCGTCTGCACCAGCATCGGCAGAAGCGCCGTCATGACGATAGCTGCGACGGCCAGTGCCGCGACGAGTTCGGTCAGCACGAACCCATTAGCTTTCTTCCGATTCCGCCAGGCGGATAAAAACGTGAACGCCTCCATCAGGGTCCTGCACCTCCACTCTGTATCGAATATACAGGCCGTCTACATTCTCAGCCTGGCTGCGCAGCGTATACGTGCCGCGCGGCCCCGTCACCTCTTTCTGCAAAGAAAAATTCCTGTCTTCTCCGCGCAGTTCTTCCATCTCCGACCGCCCTGCAGCAGCAGCTCCGATAATATGGCGGGCCTGCCGGTAAGCCGAAACGGCCTGGGCCGTCAGCATCAACGCCGGCGTAAAGAGGAGAATTCCGATAACAGACGCCGTCACGGCATCGGCCAGCAGAAATCCGTTTTTCTTATTCGATGCGGATACGGCCGGTCTGAGCGGCCACGATGATTTTCTTTTCATAAGGCTGTGCGCCGGAACTGGCGACAGTAAGCTCCATATCGCTCTGCGGTCTTCCTTTGCCATCAAACGTAAAGTCCTTTCGTCCGTTTTTTCCGGTAGGAATCGTAATCCCCTTCGGATATATCCTCGTTTTATGGACAGTATACCGCTGCATGATGACATATTTGTCTTTTCGCAGCGACAACGTCCATCCGTCCATATCGGCCGTCCCGTTCGTCAGGGAATGCTGGCGCATGCGCTGCAAGTCGACGGCGATTTCCCGCGTCATGACGTCTACAGCATAACGGTGGGAATCCCAGGTCATCTTAGGCATCGCCAATGTAAAAAATAACCCCAGCAATCCGAGCAGTACAAGGTATTCCGTCAACAGATAGCCGTTTTCGCGCCGCCGGCATGCATTAGCCAGCCATCCAGGCCATAAGTTCTTCTCCTGCCGCAAAGGCTATCCACCATCCTATCCACAAAAACGGGCCGAAGGGAATGCAGTTCTTTCGGGCATAGAGCCGCCACGCAGCCGCCCCAATCAAAGCGGACAGGAACGCGGCCGTCGTCATAATATAGGCCGTCGAGCCGCTGCAGCCCAGGCACAGGGCCGCCGCCAGCTTGACGTCGCCGCTGCCGATGCCCTGCGGATACAGAAAGTACAGCAGGGCAAAGGACAAGGCAAACCCGATGCTGACTGCACTGCAGGGAGCTACGAGGCCGCCTGCTACGGCGGCCCCGTTTGCCAACGCCGCAACGCATACAATCCCATCGGGAATCCAATACCAGGATATATCCGTATAGATGACGACAATCGTGCATAAGGCCATGACCGCCAGCCATATTCCGTATCCCCAGCTCAAAGCGGCAGCCATATCGCCGGTCATATCTCAGTCATCAGCCGCTCTCCGCAGCTGTCGTCCGATGGCTGGCCGCCGAATCATAGGTCACGCCGTCAAATACGCCGGATACGACGCCTTCGCTGTTAATGCTGTACTCCGTTCCGTCCGGCAATGTCGGCTTAGACTGGAGATAGGCTTTGCCGGAGCTTCCTTTCTTTACCAGGTCATCGACGGAGTCGGGATACGCGCCGGTTTCGACTTCATACAGCGCCGCCGCGTTGCTGATCGTGTGCAAGTCGGCTTCAATCTTGGCAATTTTCGCCGTTTTCCCGGCTGACGTAAACTTCGGCACGGCTACGGTAGCTAAAATCAAAATGATGCTGACAACCACCAGCATTTCCAGCAGAGAAAACCCGTTTTTTCTCCGTCGGGACGGAGATAACCATAAACGAATGCGAATGAACATATACACAACTCTCCTTTCATTTCTTACGGTACCATGCCTGCCGCCATATCCAGCAGCGGCAACATACATGAGATGACAAGTGTTCCTATAACAGCGCCGACGCCAAGGAGCATCAAAGGCCCTGCCAAACGCTGTACGACGGACAGACGCGACTGGATGCGCCACTGGTAATACTCGGAAACAACCTGCAGGGCATCTTCATACCGCCCCGTCGTTTCCCCGACTAAAAGCATCGTCTCGATATACGGCGTGCCGAATTGGCCTAAGCGCACGGCCTGGCTGAAGGAGCTGCCGTTTTCCAACCGCCGCGCCGCCTGATTTACGGCCCGACGAAACCAATCGACGGGCACGACGGCAGCTCCATCGTCCAAGGCGTCCAGCAAGGGAATGCCGCAGCGTATCTGCACGGCCAGTATTTGGCTGAACCGCTGCCAGCAAAAAATCACGCACAGACGCCGCAATGCCGAAAGGGAAAACAGCTTGTCTTCTGCATATCGCCGCACACCGGGACGGCGCAGCAAAAGGAGCAGCGACGCAATACCCGCAACAGCTCCTGCGGCCAGCGCAGCGCCGTAAAACTGCAGTATATGCGCCCCGGCCAGCATATACGCCGTCATCGCCGGCAGCGGCATCTGCATCTGGTTAAACATAGCTTCAAACACTGGCAGGATAAACGCGACGATGCCGACTGTCATAGCCGTCGTACAAACCAAGAGAAACAGCGGATATGATAAGGCGTCCATCAGAAAACGGCGCTGCTTATCTGCCTGCTCGTAATATTGGCCCAGAAGATACAGCATCTGCTCCAAATTGCCGGCCCGCTCGCCGGCGCTGACGATGCGGCAGACCAGCGAAGGAAATAACCCGGTCTGCCCTAAGGCTTCCGACACGGCCATTCCTTTTTCCATATAGTCGACGGCCAGCTTCATAGCCTGACGCTGCTTTTTGCTCGTCACGTCGTGCAACAAAAGCCGGCAGGCCTGCACAAAGGGGATGCCAGCCCGGGTCATCGCGCCCAGCTGGTAAAACAAGAGGGACAAGGTCTTATAGGAAAAAGGACGGAGGCGGAATACCAAAGCCAAAAGGGGCGTCGTTTCTTCCATCGCCATGATTTGCCAGGAACGACGCCGAGCCATGGCGCGAACCGATTCCGAGCTGGGAGCTGTCAGCCTGTACGTCATTTTTCGTCCGTGCATGTCGATGCATGTCACAACAAATCGTTTCATATCAGATTCCGCCTATGCCGCTGCAGCGCTTGTTCCATCGTCCGCATCCCCAGGGCCGCGCCGGTCTGCATAACTGTCGCCAGCTGATGCTCCCTGCCGCTGCGGATGAGTTGAGCGACGGCCGGCGTATGCAGCAAGATCTCCCTGGCAATATAAGCGCCGTCAGCTCCATCGCGCCGGCGCTGAGCCAAGATTCCCTGCAGTACCATAGCCAGGCGGCAGCGCATCTCTTCCTGTTCCGCGCCGGCATAGGCTCCGGCCATGCGGCTGACGGCCTGCGCTGCCGAGCGGGTATGAAGGGTAGCGAAGACGAGATGCCCCGTTTCCGCCGCCGTCAATGCCGCATCCATGGTCTCCCTGTCGCGCATTTCACCGACAAGCAGTATATCCGGGTCCTGGCGCAGCGCTTCCCGTACCCCTTCGGCAAAGGACTGGAAGTGAATCCCATATTCCCGCTGGCTGATAAGGGCCAGCTCCCCCGGCACGACATATTCAATGGGATCTTCCAGCGTAATGATGTGGCAGCGGCGGTTGGCATTCGCCCAGCACAGTATTCGCCATAAGGCTGTCGTCTTGCCGCTCCCCGTCGGCCCGCATACCAGCACGAGGCCGTCGTCCAGTCCGCTCAGCCGCCGCAGCAATAGTTCGTCACCGTCAGGCGGCAGCGTATCGAGGGGATACAGTATCCGCACGACGACGTGAACGCCGGCTTGCTCGCGGCTGCCATGAAGGCGGCAGCGGACGCGCCCGTCCCAGGAAAATGCCGTCGACACATAGGGCCGTCCGTCAAAGGGCTGGCCTAAGGCCTGCAGCCACGCGGAAATATCTTCACCTCCTACACGATGATTTCCCCAGGGAAATAGCTCTGCCCCCAGGCGCAGCAAAGGCAGCCGGCCTTCCTGCAAGTGAATGTCCGATGCTTGCGATTGGACGGCGGCGGCGAGTACAGCAGCTATGTCCATACTTCGTCTCCTACATTGTACACGCGGCCGATTTCCTCCGCGTCGGTCCAGCCCTCGGCTAAGGCCCGCTGCACCAGGGATTTCGTAAATATGGCACCATCCAGGGCCGCAGCCCCTGCGATATCAGAAGCGCTTCCGTTTTTTCGGATACGGGCTTTGACGTGTTCTCCTATAGGCAGCACCTCGCACAAGCAGAACCGGCCGTCATACCCGCTGTGAAAGCAGTGTCCGCATCCTTGATGCACAAAGGCCGACGGGCTGCCGGGCTGTTCCTGCCTGCGGCATCGGCTGCACAAGCGGCGGGCCAGGCGCTGTGACGTAATGCCGATGAGGGCGTCGGCAACTAAATACGGTGCGATGCCCATGTCGATTAATCGTATCGGTGCCTCCGCCGCGCTGGCCGCATGGAGGGTGCTGAATACGAGGTGCCCCGTCAAGGCCGCACGGATGGCGATGCGGGCCGTCTCGACGTCGCGGATTTCGCCGATGACCAGGATATCCGGGTCCTGACGCAGCAGAGCCCGCAGACCGTTGTGAAATTCCAATCCGCTTTTTACATGGATCTGGCTTTGGCAGACGCCTTCCAATTTATACTCCACTGGATCTTCCAGCGTAGCGATGCTCACTTCCGGCCGGTGCAGCTCCTGCAAGGCGGCGTATAAGGTCGTCGTCTTGCCGCTGCCCGTCGCACCGCTGTACAAAAACAGCCCGCTGCTCCGCTTCGTCAGCTGCCGCAGCAACGCCGCCACATCGTCGCCAAGGCCCAGGCAGTCCAGATTCAGCGTTACCTGGCCGGCGTCCAGCAATCGGATGACCGTCTTTTCGCCGCGAATCGTCGGCATCGTACTGACGCGCATGTCGATGGGACGGCGTCCATCGGGCCAGACGAATCGCCCGTCCTGCGGCAGGCGCTTATTGGCAATATCCAGGCTGGCCAAAATCTTGATGCGCGCCGTCACCGCGTCGAGTCGTTCCGCCGGCAACTCTCCTACGGACATCAGCACGCCGTCGCGGCGCAGGCGGATACGAACGGCCCGATCCATCGGCTCGACGTGAATGTCGCTGGCGCCGGAATCGGCGGCGTAAGCCAGCAGTTCCGATACGATTTCATGGGCCGTGCCGCGAAAGGCCGGCCGGGACGGCCTCGTATATTCCATGATGCTCCTCCTTTCTCGTCGGGGTTACACAGTCATCATACCACGTCCCGGAGCGGCCTCTGAAAAATTTAATCTTCCTTTAATGTGCAAACTGCCGATTTTAATGCTTCTCTCAGAATCGCTTCATGTACGGCTCATAATAGACGCCGGCTGACTGGTATTGACGGAAATTGACGGAGCAGCCAAATTTTTAAAGCCTCTCTTTTTATGGTATGATTAGCATAGTATTTCCACAGAACGAAAGGAGTCCCGCCTATGGATGAGGCTATCCTGCATGGCTTAAACGCCGAACAGCGCGCCGTCGTCGCCGATTTGGATCATCATATATTGTTAAACGCGCCGGCCGGCACGGGAAAAACCAACGTGCTGGCTCGCCGCGTCGCCGCTATCGTCGAGTCGGGACGAGCCGAAGGAGCTCAGATTCTCTGCCTGACCTTTACGAACCGGGCCTGCAAAGAATTGAAACATCGAATTTTTTCTACGGCACACGAAAAAGGCCTCGACGTCGTCGTCAAGACCATTCACGGTTTCTGCTACTCTCTCATCAAGGAAGAAAGCAAGGCCAGCTCCGACGTATGCAGCGATTTTCTCGTCTACGACGACGAGGACTGCAAAAACATCGTCGCCAGCCTGCCCCTTTCTCTCGATGTATCTGCCCGGGGAAGGATGCAGAATATACAAAATTTCATAGAAGCGTCCAAAAAATACTGCGCCCTCCATGACTGCCAAAGCGGCGACGTACTGGCCGACTTTGCCGCCGGCGTTGCGGCTGTCTGCCGGGACGACGGCTGTCTCCGCTCGTTCTGCACGAATTATACGGACAGCGTCGACGCCGAGCTGGAACAGTGGCTGGCAATAAACGGCGTCGGCCTCATGGAGCAGTACGCCGCGGCGTTGTCGGCCAACCATGCCCTGGACTTTGAAGATCTCATCGTCCGGGCCTCTCTCCTGCTGCGGCAGGACGACGTATGCCGGCGCTGGCAAAACCGCTTCGCCTACATCGCCATCGACGAAATGCAGGATACGAGCGACATCGAATACGACCTCATTTCCCGCCTGTTTCCGGGGCGTATCATCCTCCTCTGCGGCGATTATTTCCAGACCATTTACGAATGGCGCGGCTCTCACCCCGACGCCATCCTGCGCCGCTTCACTGCGGATTACCATCCCGTCCGCATTACCTTTACGATAAATTACCGGGCTACGGAAACGCTGCTCCAGGCGTCGTCAGACTGTCTGGCCAACCTGTTCGGCCCGTCTGTCGCCTCTTTTTATCCCGCGCCCGGCACAGCTGCCGGCCATGAACAGGGCGAACCCATCGTCGCCGTGGAAACGGCCCATTTCATGGAAGAAGCGCGCTGGATATTCCGTCAAATCGCCGCATTGCCGCCGCAGGAACGGACTAGAGCCTGCATCATGACCCGGACGAATCGCTGCAATAAGGTCATCTGGAACGGCGTCCGCTCGCACAATGAGGGACTGCCGCCGGAACAGCGCCTGCCCTTTACGATGATCGACCAGTTTCAGTTGTTTAAACGGCAGGAATGCAAGGACGTCACGGCCTTTCTGCGCCTGACGATGAACAAGCACGACGCCCTGAGCCTGAAGCGCATCCTCCTGCGCTTTGCCGAACGCGTCGGCCGCCGCACCATCGACACCATCGAGAGCCCGTCGTACCGCCGCCTGGGTCTGGGGCTGTGCGACTTCATCGACGGCGACGCCCTAGCCTTCGGCGATCCCTTCGGCCTGCTGCTGACGGCGTTGGAAAAAGGCAATGTCGTCGTCTTCGACGTAGAGAGCACCGGCACGGACACGACGCGGGACGACATCATTCAGATTGCCGCGATCCGCCTGAACGAGCGCTGCGAAATCGCCGGGAAATTCAACGCCTACGTCCGGCCCAGCCGCAGCGTCGGCGATTCGTACTATATCCACCATATCAGCGACGAACTGCTCCGCCGCGAAGGCCGCGACCCCAAGGAAGCCCTCGCCGACTTTCTCCGGTTTGCCGACGGCGCCGTCATCGTCGGTCACAACGTGTCCTACGACCTGCGCATCCTGCGCAGCGAGCTGCGACGCCTGTCCATGGACAGCCCCGACGACATCGCCTATTACGATACGCTGGATATATTCCGCCGCTTTTATCCCAACCTGCCCAATCACAAGCTCAGCTATTTGAGCAACCGTTTCACGCCGGACACCCAGTCGAGCCACGACGCCTTCGACGACATCGTCGCCACGGCGGCCATCCTGCGCTACGCCCTGGACGAGCACATCCGTCCCTATACGGCCCAGCGCCGGTCCTGCATGGCCATTTATGCCTCGTTGTTTAAACCGGTAAGCGAAAAACTCCACGAACTGCGGCAGCTGTCGTACACGCAGCGCCCCTGCGAGCTCATCGCCGCCGTCATGCTCCGCTGCGGCGTAAAAGACTACTATGAAGGGCGGCAGAGCCGCACAGAACAAGAAGAACACATCGACCGCATGGAAAATATCCGCAAGCTGTACAGCCTGGCTAAGGAAACGGACACCCCCGGCCAGGACCCGCGCGACGCCCTGACGGAATTTCTCCAGCTCACGGCCCTGTCCAACAGCGAATTAGACAGCCTGCTGGAAAAAAAGCCCCAAATCCCGATTATTACAGTACATCAGGCTAAGGGGCTGGAGTTCGATTATGTATTTTTAGCGTGCCTTCAGGACGGCGTCTTTCCCTTGTCCCGCACTGCCGATGACAGCCGCGAGCTCGACGAGGAAAAGCGGCTGTTTTACGTCGCCATGACGCGAGCCAGGAAACGGCTGTTCCTAAGCTGGCACCGCCGCGAAGGAAAGCACGTCTACGGGCCAAGCCGGTTTATCGCCGCCATTCCCGGCCAGTATCTGTTACAGGAGGCCGGCCAGGCCAAATAAGAGGCCCAGGACGCCGGAACCGAGAAGCACTTTGATGACGCCGAATTTCCGGCGGATGGCCGCCAAGGCCAGCAGCAGGATAACCAACGCGCTGACTTTAAAGTCGGCAAAATCATGGGGAATCGCTTCGGCGTTCCACAAGGCCAGCAGAATAAAGCTCAGGCTGGCCGCGCAGATGAGGGCTACGACAGCCGGACGCAGGCCGTTCAGGATGCCGCGGACCGGGCCGATGTCACCGTATTTTAAGAAAATGCGGGCAAAGGCGATGCCGATGAAAAAGGACGGCGTGACAAAGCCGACGGACGCGCAGATAGCGCCGCCTAACCCGGCAATGCGCGTGCCGGCGAAGGTCGCTGCATTGAGGCCGATAGCGCCGGGCATCATCTGGGACAAGGTGAAAATATCGACGAATTCGCTCATGGTCATCCAATGATACGTATCGACGACGCAGTGCTGAATGAGGGGCATAGACGCGTAGCCGCCGCCGACGCAGAACAGGCCGACCTTGCAGAATTCAATAAACAGTATAGCGTATATCATATGGCATCCTCCTAATTGTACTTGGCGGCGCGCATGCACATAAACCCGATGATGCCGTCGATTACGATCAATTCCATAATATTGATATCAAAAACGATGCTGCCGACAAAAGTTCCGACGATAATCAGCATGGGCAGAACTAATTTCTTTTTTACCTGCTTAACTAACAAGTCAATCGCTACGTTGACGATGAGCGCCGTCGCGCCGCACTGCATGCCCCGCAGGATCATGCGGACGATTTCGCTCTGGACAAAGTAGTCGTAGCAGTACGAAACGATGGACAAAGTAATGAGCGGCGGCAATATCGTCGCCACCAGGGCCACGAGGGTCCCCAGGACGCCGGCCATGCGGTAGCCTAAGATGATGGCGCAGTTGGCCGCGATGACGCCCGGCATGGACTGCGCTACGGCCACCATATCTAAGGCGTCCTTGTCGTTAATCCAATGGTATTCATCTACATATTTCGCTTTTAATAAGGGAATGATAATAAATCCGCCGCCGACGGTAAAGGCGCTGACGAGAAAGGTCGCCTTAAACAGCGTCCAATAAAAATGGGCGTCTCTCGGCTTATCCATAATACTGGGTCTAGGTTCCATAGGAAAACTCCTTCCGTGTGATATCTTTTCATCGTCGATTATACCACGAAGCAATATATATTAAAAATATTGGTTTTATTGCCCATACATATGAAAATCATATATAAAGAGGTGCCTTATATGGACATTCGCCAACTACTTTACTTTATTACCGTCGCCGAAGAAGGCCAAATCACGGCGGCGGCTAAAAAACTGCACATGGCCCAGCCGCCCTTGAGCCAGCAGATGAAGCATCTGGAAGACGAGCTGGGCGTCGCCCTGTTCAAGCGCGGCTCCCGGCAGACGGAGCTAACCGACGCCGGAAAACTCCTGTTTCGCCGGGCCCAGCAGATCATCAACCTGTCCGATTCGACGCTGCGGGAAATCAAGGACTTCAAGGAAGGCGTCTACGGCACCTTGTCTATCGGCATGGTATCGTCGTCAGGCAGCGTCATCCTCCGCCCCTTTATGCAGCAATTTCACCGCCAGTACTGCGGCGTGCGCTTCGAGGTATACGACGGCAATACCTTCAAGATCATCGACCTCCTGACGAAGGGCCTCATCGAAATCGGCATCGTCCGCACGCCCTTCAATTACGAGCCCTTTCACTACAAATTCCTCAGCGAAGAGCCCATGGTCCTGGCCTTGACCGACGAGCTGGACTGGTGTCCCCGCCGCGATACGGTCTCCCTGAGGGAATTGGCCGACAAGCCCCTCATCATTTACCGACGCTTCGACCAGCTCGTCCAGGATACGTGCGCCGCCCAAAACATGACGCCGACGATCTTCTGCCGCAGCGACGACGCCCGCACGAGCCTCCTGTGGGCCAACGCCGGATTGGGCATGGCCATCCTTCCCCAATCGGCCTTCACGCTGGCGACGCACTCGCGTCTGCACGTAAAAATCATCGACGAGCCGCGGCTCTATACGCGCCTGACGGCCATTTGGATGAAAAACCGGTATTTCTCGTCCCTGGCGGAAAAATTTATCGAAGCCTTCTCCTAACCACGACGAAAAAGCAGCCTGTCCCTTTGGCAAGCTGCTTTTTCGCATATATGCAGTTATCGGTGAAGCTGCTCCATGTCGGCCCCTTCGTGCGCTAAGAGCTGTATTTTCTTATCGATGCCGCCGGCATAGCCTGTGAGGCGGCCCTTCGCGCCGACGACGCGGTGGCACGGAATGATGATGGAAATAGGATTATGTCCGACAGCTGTTCCTACGGCCCGGGCGGACGAGGGTATCCCGCGCAGCGCTGCCGCTTCCTCGGCTATCTGGCCGTACGTCTTCGTCTGCCCATAGGGAATGTGACACAGGAGCTGCCACACGCAGCGCTGAAAGGCCGTCCCCTGAGGTGCTAAGGGCAAGGCCAGGATGGACGGCCGGCGGCCGGCAAAATATTCGTCAAGCCAGCCCTTCGCCTTAGCCAAGGTCGGCGTTTCTCCATCGGACACATCGTCCTCGTCCAAGGACGCCAGATAATATTTCTGCCCTTTGATCCACAGTCCGGCCAGGCAGCCGTCTTTTTCCGCTAAGGTTAATTCGCCTACAGGCGACAGATACGTCGTCTTCCAATACATCGTCGTGCTCCCGTCTAGTTTGCTTCGTTCTTTCGGTCTGTCGTTTCCGCCTTGACGGCCCCTTCGGCCGCTTGCTTTGCTTCCGACGCTTCGGCTTTCACCGCGTCGGCCCCGTCTTTGACGGCGTCGCTCGTCTTATTGACTTCTTCCTTGAATTCGCGCAGGCTCGTCCCCATCGCTTTTCCCAGGCCGGCGACTTTTTTCCCGCCGAACAAGATCAAGACAATCAATAAGATAACTATCAATTCCTGTGCGCCTAAATGCATGGTGTGTCCCTCTTTCTTTATAAAAACGTCGCCTTTATTGTATCACGGCCTGCAAAAATAAAAAAGCGCCGCCGCAAAAACTTTACAAATCTTCCGCCGCCATGGCGAAGGCTTCAAAGGCGCCGTCCATGCGCGACAGCAGCTCGATGCCGGACGTGACGTGTCCCAAGAGAACGCGGCCGTCCGACGCGTCCATATCGCGGCAGCAGATATATACCTCTTTGGCCTGGACGTCCAGGACGACGTCGCCGATGACCGGCGCTTCTACTCCGCCGCGAGTTCCTTGGAAAACGCCGTCAGGCACGCCGGCTACGACAATCCGCTCGGGCTTCCGCTCCAGCTGGATGGACAAGGGCTGCCGTTCGGCAAATTCCATCGCCGCTTCTTTGTCGAGCAAGCCGACACGGGCCCGGCCTCCTTCGAAGGCCACGTCTATCTGACGGGCATAGGCCGGCTGGACCGGCGCAATGACGACGACTTGCTCTTCCGTCGCATCGGCCCTGCCCGGCCCAAAGGCACAGAAGGCGGAAACGAGGACAGCCGCTCCGATGATTCCGGTCAATAAAGCTATTCCTTTCATCGTTTCCCCTCCATTTCTATGCGCTCATCTGCTTATTGCACGGCGTGAATATCCTTAAGCCATTTCGACACGGCTGCCGGGTCGGACGAATCGCTGCCCCGCACGAGCTGCGCCCCTGCCGCCGATTTCTGCGCGTCGGCCATACTGCCGCTGATAGGCGTGCCGCCAGTCGTGCAGAAGGGAACAACAGTCTTGCCCTGTAAATTGTAGCTTTCCAGGAAGGTGTACACGAACATCGGCGCCTTGCCCCACCAAATCGGGTAGCCGACGAACACGACGTCGTACTGATCCATGTTGTCTACCGTATTGGCAACGGCCGGACGGGCGTTTTTATTCATTTCCTTCTTGGCAATATCGACGCATTCGCGGTAATCGCCGGGATATGGCGTCTGCGGCTGGATAAAGAAGATATCGGCGCCCGTTTCCCGCTGAATCTGTTCGGCAACGGCTTTCGTATTGCCGCTCCACGAATAGTAGGCTACGAGGACCTTCTTGCCCTGCAGGCCGCCGTCTATCGTATCAGCAATAGCTCCCGCCTTCGCCTGGGGAGCCGCCGCGCTGGCCGAGCCGCTTTCCGACGCGCCGCAGCCGACGAGCATCAGGGCCGCAAAGGCCGTTACTATCATCATAACTAATTTTTTCATCCTATCTCACTCCTATTTCAGCTGACGATACTGGGCGTCGTCTACAGCTTCAAGCCATTCATTGGACGCGCCTTCAGCCGGCACAGCGATGGCAATGTGGGCAAACCAGCTGTCCGGAGCTGCGCCGTGCCAGTGCTTCACTTCCGGCGGAATGTTGACAACATCGCCGGGATGAAGTTCCTGAGCTGGCTTGCCCCATTCCTGATAATAGCCCCGGCCCGACGTGCACAAGAGGATCTGGCCGCCCTTATGGTGGATGTGCCAGTTGTTGCGGCAGCCCGGCTCAAAGGTGACGTTGGAAATAGACAGGCCCTCTGTCGTCAGGGGATTTAAATAGCTCTGGCCGATGAAATACTGGGCGTAGGCGTCGTTGGATTTGCCGAGGCCGAACATACCTGCGCCGGCTTCGGCTTCGGACATGGCGGCGCGTTGAACCGGCTGAACCGTATCGGCAGCCATGCTCTGTGAAGGGCTCGCAGCCGCAAAGGACAGAGCCGCCAGCGTCGTCATGAGAAAAGGCATTATCTTTTTCATCAGTCATTCTCCTTTAGCAAAAAGTATTATTTTAACTTATTGTATGCTTCGGCATCGACAGGTTCGCACCATTCGTTGGACGCCCCTTCTGCCGGTACTTCGATGGCCACGTGGGCAAACCAGCTGTCGGGAGCCGCACCGTGCCAGTGCTTCACTTCCGGCGGAATGTTGACGACGTCGCCGGGATGAAGTTCCTGCGGTTCCTTGCCCCATTCCTGATAGTAACCGCGGCCTGACGTGCACAAGAGAATCTGACCGCCCTTGTGGTGAATGTGCCAGTTGTTGCGGCAGCCCGGCTCAAAGGTGACGTTGGCCGTAACCAAACGATCCTTTGTCAGCAAATTCAAATAGCTCTGGCCGACAAAATACTGGGCATAGGCGTCGTTCGTCTGGCCTAAGCCGAACAGCCCTGCTTTTTCTTTTTCATCCATCGTATATCCTTCTTTCTCTGCAAACGAAATTTGCATAGTTAGTCAATAGAAATCAGCTCGTATTGGTCGTTGCCCATCTTGAGGTCGCGCATGGCCTGCAGCTGATGGAGGCCGCGACGCGATTCGATGCGTTCCACCAAGTCATGATTCTGGCTCGACGGCAGGCCGTATACCAAGTCGACGCTGGCCTGGTCGACGGCAAGAATATCCGTCGAGGCTACGATGCCAATATCGGGGATGGTCGGCTCCGCCGCGCTGGTGCCGGCGCAGTCGCAGTCGACGGACATGCGGCGCATGACGTTGATAAACACGATGTGCTTGCCGAAATAATCGACAGTCGCCTTCGCCGAATCGGCCATGAGCTCCATGAGATGCTCCTTCGCCGGCCAGGCACCCCAGTCTTCCGGCGGCGTACCCGTCACGCCGTGAACCTGCCGCTTGCCAACCTGTCCCGACGCGCAGCCGATGGCGATATTCTTCATGGAGCCGCCGAAGCCGCCCATGGCGTGGCCCTTGAAGTGGGTCAGGACGACCATGGAGTCGTAGTTTACGATGTGGCCGCCCATGGCGACTTCTTTCAAATGCTTGCCGCCGCGGACGGGCAGATTGACGTCGCCGAATTCGTCCATAATATCGACGGGACAGAAAGTCCAGCCGTTGACTTTCAGCGTTTCCCGATGGCCTTCCGTCGTGTAGCGGTCGCCGGCATACAGCGTGTTCGTTTCGACGATCGTGCTGTCGGGAATATGAGCCATGAATTCCTTTACCATATCCCGCGGCAGGATGTTCGGGCCGTGCTTTTCGCCGGTGTGGAGCTTGACGGCTATCTTGCCGTAAATGCCTTCGTTGATCTTATCGTACAGCTGAATCAGATGGGCCGCGTCGATGTGCTTCGTAAAGTACACCTTGGCCCGCGAGCCCGCCGTCGCTTTACCCGTCACGTCGGCCGCCCCGACAACGGGAGCCTGGGCCAGCAAGTCCGTCAGGCCTACGCCCGACAATGCCACGCCGGCAGCCGTTACGCCGGCCAATTTAAAGAAATCTCGTCTCGACAAATCTTTCATTTAAAGTCACTCCTTTTTGTAGTCGTCATATATAAATGTATATTATCTATATACTTTAATTATGTTTCATTATAAATGTTAGAGTTAACTTTATGTCAAGATATTTCTCCGTAAAATTTGCCGTCCTGAGGCTTATTCGGCGTATACTTCCTTTGCCATGTTGAAGGCCGCCCAGGCTTTCGGCCAGCCGACGTAGAAGCCCAGCTGCGTAATGATTTCCGCCATTTCTTCCTTCGTCACGCCGTTTTTCTTAGCCGTCGCCAAGTGGTATTTCAGCGAGCTGTCGATGACGCCCGAGCCGATGAGCGAGCACACCGTCACGATGCTGCGGTCGCGGAGGGACAATTTGTCATTGCGCGACCAGACTTCGCCGAATAAAATGTCGTCGTTGTAGCGGGCAAATTCAGGGGCAAATTCGCCGAGCTGATCCCGTCCTGCCGTCTGTACAATTTTTACTGCTTTCTTTTCCGTTTGATTTTCTGTCATTGCAATCGCTCCCATCGGTACTAATGTCGTCGTAATCATAGCTGCCGCAACGATAGCGGCAACTTTTTTCTGCATCTTCAAAAAGTTCATTTCAAGACCTCCCTATCAGGTACAGAATAATACATGTACAAGCTTATAAGCTGGCCCCCAGGCGGTAGGCCTGGTCGGGGAACTGGGACTGCTCGATGAGCGCCCTGTAGCCGCAGCCGACGGCCAATACCTGCCCGACGTCGGTCCATTCCATGTAGCGCACGAGCGTTTCATAATGATGGACGAGGGCCTCCATCGTCCAGTCGGCGCTGTTCCAAGCCGTAGCCATGAGGATGGATTTCTTGCCGTGAAGCCGTCCCGTCCGCGAATAGAAGCGGTCGACGACGGTCTTGAGCTGAGCCGACATGCCGTAATAGTACAGCGGCGTGACCAGCACGATCAAATCCATTTCCAGCATCTTCGGCATGAGCTTCTGCGAAATAGCGTCGTTAAAGATACAGTCGCCGTCCATGCCGCAGTGGTCGCAGCCCCGACAGGGATGCGTATCTTCAAAGGCCGCATCAAAGCGGAATACATTGTGCCCTGCCGACTGGGCTCCTTCGATAAACCGGTCGGCTAATACATCCGACGTTCCCTCTCTATGAGGGCTTCCCGTCACTACGACGATATTCATATGCTTACCTCCTCCAACGATACCGGATGCGCTTTCGGCCCGGGTCAATATATTGCCGCAGCCGCTGAGAAATAAGGTCAGCGCGCCGGCTCCAGTCCATTTCAAAAATTCCCGCCGGTCCATGCCAAACGCCTCCCTTACGTCCCGACGTTGGCCGCCAGTACCGACGGCGACGGCTTGCCTTCGTCGAGGGCGCCGACGACTTTATGGGGCAGGTAAAATTGTTCCAGCCGCGCCATGTCGCCTGCCGTCAGCGTCACGTCAAATGCCCCGGCCGCGTCGTCTAAGTAGCACATCTTCGTCGCACCGATAATAGGGGACGCCACGCCTTTGGCAAACTGCCAGGCCAATGCGATCTGGGTCATTGTCGCGCCGTGTTCCGCCGCGATGTCCTGCACCTGTTTGACGATGCGCGAATCCATGACCTGCGTACTGTCGTACTTTTCTACGGCCACCTTGTCGGTCTGGCTGCGCAGGGTATCGGCCTTCCACTCAGGCCGCGCCAGCCGTCCTGCCGTCAAGGGACTGTACGGCGTCAGGGATACGTTCATCTGGCTGCAGATGGGAATGAGTTCCCGTTCATCTTCGCGGTACAGCAGGCTGTAGTGATTCTGCATGGACGAGAAAGGCGTCCAGCCGTTTCGCTCCGCCGCCAGCTGTATGTTGTAAAACTGGTAGCCGTACATGGCCGACGCGCCTAAGGCCCGCACCTTACCGGCCTTGACCAGGCTGTCCAGAGCTTCCATCGTCTCTTCTATAGGCGTGCCGTAATCGAAGCGGTGAATAATGTACAAGTCGAGATACTCCGTGCCGAGACGGCGCAGGGTGCCGTCGATTTCCCGTTGTATGGCCTCCTTGGATAAATGGCCGTCGTTAAAATAGACCTTCGACGCCAGGACGACCTTGTCCCGGGCCGCGTTGTTCCTGATAGCCCGGCCCAGATATTCTTCGCTCGTGCCGGCAGAATAGCAGTTTGCCGTATCGAAAAAGTTGATGCCCAAATCCAGGGCATGCCTGATAATGGCTTCGCTGTCCTGCAGATTCAAGGTCCAGGCGTGCATCTGGCTGGCCCTGTCACCGAAGCTCATGCAACCGAGGCACAGCTTGGAAATCGTAATATCCGTATTGCCTAATTTCGTATACTCCATATGATATCCCCCTCCCTATGGATGTACCTGCTCGATATGGAGCGTGCCGCTCAGCTTCTCAATCTGGCCGGCATCTTCTTCTACATATCCTAATTCGTACAGCTCGCCGCCGTTCAGAGGCGCGTAGAACAATACGACGTCGTCCCACGGCGCGTAATAGGCTACCATGCCCACCTTCGGCTTAGCCATAGGCGTATCGGCCGTATTGAGCTTTTTCGGCGGATAGAAAATCTTTTCATTCGTGCTGTAGTTTTCCACCGCAATATCCAGAGGCAGCTGAGCGCACAAATCCTTCGCCGCCGGGCTGCCGTTCAAATGCAGGGTCAAGGTCGTCCCCTGGCTGTCCGTCACGCGGACAAGCTGCTCCGCCGCCGGCATTTGCTGTGCCGCAGCCTTTGCCTGTTCTGCCGGACGATTGGAAGAGACCCTACTCTCCGCCGCCGAGCCGCAGGCCGTCAGGGACAGGACGGTCAGGGCAACGGCCCCAGCCATTAGATACTGCTTGACCAGTCTCATACTCTCATTCCTCCTCGTCATAAAACTTTTTCCTTATGCTGACGGATTTGATAGCGCAGATAATCGAGCCAGTCCAATTTTTTCTGATGGAAATGGATTTCGTCGACGGCCTGCTGGCGCAGCTTGTCCAGCATCTTCAGCCTCGCTTCCCGCGTGTCGCCGCCGGACAAGAGAAGGCCCATGTACGCCTCTACCTCTTCGTTCGTAAACCCTACGTCGTGAAGGGTCATGATCAGGCTCAGCCGCTCTACATCCGTATCGTCGTACTGCCATTGGCCCATGACGCATTTTACAGAGCTGCACAAGCCGAGCTTCTCGTATTCCTCCAGTACGCTCTTGGGAATGCAGTACCGTTCGCATACTTCGTCAATGGTCATCGGATCCCTCCTCTCGTCGTTCCTTTCTATGGTTCCAGTATACGTCCCGCCGGAACCATCGTCCAATACTTGTATTCTTTGTTAAGAAATACGATTCAGGCATGGTTTAACCAGCAGAGACCCTTAGGAAAAAAGAAAGGGGGCGCGGTGTCTCGGCCGCATAGCCGGAGCGCCGCGCCCGTTTCGAGGCGTTACCGTATGAAGTTGGTGTATATCTGTTCTTCCCGCTTAGGCAGGGACACGCCGTTCTGCAGGGCCGTTTCCTTGCATTTCAAGAAGAAGGCCATGTTTCGAGCCAGGGTGCGCATGGTCTGCAGGCCTTCGGCGTCTTGCCGCACATCGTCAGGGCAGTGGCCGTGAACCATATTCCAGTACTGCGAGGAAATAATCGGCATCTGCATGAGGCCGAAGTATTTATTCAGCTGGTCGTACGTCGCCGTCGTGCCGGCGCGGCGGGCTGAGACGACGGCGGCCGCAGGCTTCAGGTAAAAGGGCATATCTTCCCGGCGCTGCCCGGCGTAGAAGGCCCGGTCCATAAAGGACGTAATGGCTCCGCCGGCGGCGGCCCAGTGGACAGGCGAGCCGAAGACAAACCCGTCGCAGTCTCCGGCCAGCTTCAAAAATTCGTTGACCTTGTCGTCGTCGAATACGCAGCGGTGCAGGTCGTCGCATCGGCAGCAGCCGATACAGCCGCGGACGGCCTGATTGCCGATCCAGAAATGTACCGCTTCTACGCCTTCCTCGCGCAATGTCTTCGCGACTTCGTCCAAGGCCGTATAGGTGCAGCCCTTTTCGTGCGGGCTGCCGTTGACTAAGATGACTTTCATATTCCGTCTCTCCTATCGCTTATTCGCCTAATACTCTTTTTGCTACCATCATGGCGTTATCGCCTGCCGCCTTGCCGACACGCTGTCCCAGCAGCTTCGCCATGGCTTTCAGCTGATCGCCCGTCACGCCGTTATGCATAGCTACGTTCATATGAGACGCCAGCTGGGCGTTGACGTTGCCGATGCCTGCCAGCATAGATACGGTAGCCAGTTCCCGTTCGTTCCACATCAGAACCGTCCGTTCAAAAATATCTCCGAAAAGATGCTCCTTCAGAAAATCGCTGATCGTCGGGCAAAATTCATACACGTTCCCCTTGACCGGGTGGCCGACAAGCTTCGTCTGGTTCGCATCGCCGATGGCGTGACGATCCCGGTTTGGATCGACTGGATCGGCGTCAGGCCCCATCGTATCGGTAATGCCGTGAGCCTTTCGTTCTTCCAGCACCGTCATGAGCGTATTCAGTCCGTTCAGGCTGCGGGGAAATCCGGCGTAGGCATAGAGCTGTACCAGCAGTTCCTTTTCTTCGTTGACCGTCAGGCCATTGTTTAATCCGTCAGCCAAAGCAGTCTTCAAGCTTTCCAAATCGCCTTGAGCAGCGAAGGCCGATATGACGACGATCGACTCCTGCCGAGGCGACAGCACCTTATCCTCCGCCGGAGCTGCCGCGAAAGCCGCGCCGCCGACAGTCATCAGGACGAACAGGGACATTAAGAAAAGCAATCGTTGTTTCATACTCCTCCGCTCCCTTCTGCACAATTATTTATATCCCAAATTTCCTAACCAGGCGTAAATAGGCGACGTCGACGCAATATCCGTGCGGTATACAGCAAAGGCGCTGCTGCCGAATTGCGCGCCCGGCTCGGCTGCCTGCAGGCGTTCCACCGTTCCCGTCAGCCCGCTGCCGCCGTGCGTCGCAAAGACGTATACCTGCTTGCCGGACAAATCATAATTGTCCAGGAAGGTGTACACCGGCATAGGTGCGTCGTACCACCAAATAGGATAGCCCAGGAAAATCGTGTCGTACCGGCTCAAATCGCCGATAGTATCCTTAATGGCCGGATGAACACCTTGCTCCCGTTCGCTCTTCGCCTGGTCGGTCAGGGCGTCATGATCCGTCGGATAATCGACTTGCCGTTCGATGCGGAATATATCGGCGCCCGTCTTATCCTGAATCACCTGGGCCACGTACTGCGTCGAACCCTGTACGTCGTACTTCTGCGCCGTTTCCGGCTCGGAGAAATACACGACGGCAACGCGGCTTTGACCGTTGGACTTCGCTTCCGGCACGGCGGCTCCCTTGATGGACGCCGAGGCGTCGGCGTCGACGGCAATCCCTCTCGACTGCGGAGCCGAAGCCGTTTCACCTTCCTTCTGCGGCGTTGCGCAGGCCGTGACGGTAATCGCCGTTAAGGCGGATACGATAAGCGCTGCTAATTTTTTTCTATTCATAAGACATATCCTCCCTTATTGCTGCTGTTCGCCGTGATGCCGGCCTTACTGCACAAGGCGGCCGCCTCACGACGCATGTATTCATAATATCGCGCCGTTCGTCGCAATGTCAACACGCCGCGTTCTGCCTGTCTCCTTACTGCAGATAGGCGTTAAAGAACTTCGTCAGCTTCTGAGAAATAATATCGACGTATTCCGGTACCCAGTAGGTCTGGATATGCGTCGCTCCCGGCACGAGGAACAACTCTTTATCCTTCGTCCCCGTCGCCTTGGAAAACGCGTCCTGCGTCATGTACAGCGAGTCGGCCTTTTCCCCGGCAATCATGAGCAAGGGCTGATGAATCAAATCCATGTTGTGCGATGCGTCGAAGGCCGTCAAATCCATCAAACTGCTGACCGTATAGGTAAAGGTCGAATTGGGATGGGCGTAATTGACGCCGTAGTAATAATAGCCTTCGCGGTACAAATCAAAGGGCAGCTTGTCGGCCTGTTCCGGCGTAAGGACTTTTTCCGTCCGCGGCGTATAGTCGATTTGTCCCGTCGTCACTTCTTTCTGACGGGCCGCCGCAGCTTGGGCGATGGTCTTCTGCGCTACGGCCGGGTCAGGGGTCGTCGCGCCGTAGCCGTCCTTACGGACGATGCCGCTGTTGAACATGCTCAGCGTCGCCACGGCCTTGACGCGCGGGTCTGTCTGGACGGCCTTCAGCGTATAGCCGCCGCCTCCGCAAATGCCCAGCGCGCCGATGCGGCTTTCATCTACGCCGGGATAGAGGGAGATGATGTCGACCATGCCGTGAATATCTTCGACGCGGTACTGGGGCTTATCGGTATGGCGGGGATATCCGCCGCTGGCTCCCTGGTAGGACGCGTCGGCGGCAATCGTGATATATCCCTGTTCAGCCAGCAGCTGGGCGTACAGGCCGGCGACCTGTTCCTTCGTGCCGCCGTTCGGATGGGCGACGACGACAGCTGCATAAGACTTATTAGGGTCGTAGTTCGCCGGCGTATAGACGTTGGCGGCAATCTGAATGCCGTTCAGGTCGTATGTAATAGGATGAATATTGACCTGGCCCGGCACATTTTCCTTAATAGCCCCGTCGTAGACAAGGCCGTACGGATTGCCCTTGTATTTGCCGACATCTTCTACCGGCACATTGGCAAAGGTCTTCGCCTGGCCGCTTTGCTCGTTAAATACAGGTAAATGACGCGTGCCGATAGGCGGTACGGCGTTCGCCGCCGCGGCATAAGCCGGCGTAAAGCCGACGCCCATCGCGGCCGTTCCCAGTAAAGCGCACAGCAATGCTTTTTTATACGTTTTCATAATACATGCCTCCTAATACTTTAGATTTTCTATGGTTATAAGTCTCGCAGCGAAAGAAATGTACGTTGCCAATATCTCTCGCCGTTGATATAATCAGTTTAAAACTTCAAGTCAACTTGATGTCAATAGGAAATGCAATGATGTTACGATAAACGAGGTGACATTTCATGGAATACACCATCGGCGAATTAGCGCAGAAAATGAATATTTCCACGCCGACGCTCCGCTATTACGAAGACCAGGGCTTGCTGCGCCATATCAAGCGCCTGCCCAACGGCCGCCGCGTCTACACGCAGAAAGACGTCGTCATGCTCAACACCATCGAATGCCTGAAAAAGGCCGGCATGAGCCTCCAGGACATCAGCCAGTACATCGACTGGTGCGAAGAAGGCTTCCCGTCCGTCAAAAAACGCTACGAACTATTCGTCCGCAAGCAGGAAGAAATAGAGCAGCAAATCGCCGACTTGCAGAAAATCCTGGCAACGCTGCGGTGGAAACGCAATTTCTACCAAAAAGCCCTGGAGTCAGGCGAGCTTACCATCTGCGCCGCCGACAGAGAAAAAATAGCCGAGGCCATCATCGACGGCGCCCTTTAATAGGCCACAGCAGCCCCTGCCTTGCAGCAGGGCTTTTTTTCTGCCGTCCCGCCCCTACTTCCGCAGCTTCCGGGCCTTTACCATGTCATAAAACCATTCAACCATCTTCGGGTCGTAGTGAGAGAAAAACAGACTTTCCTTCTCATCCAGTCCTTCGAGCTCCTTCATTTCGCCGTCCGATAAGGAAAAATCGAAAATATCGAGATTTTGGGTCATGCGATCCTTATGGACCGACTTGGGAATGACGACGATATCCTTCTGCAGGAGGAAGCGCAGCGCCGCCTGGGCTGCCGTCTTGTGGTGAGCCGCGCCGATGCGCTGCAGCACAGGATGAGTAAAGAAATCCTTGCGGCCTTCGGCAAAGGGGCCCCAGGATTCGTGAACGACGCCGTACTTGTCCATAATAGCGTGCAGCTCCGCCTGCTGATGGAATACGTGCGTTTCTACCTGATTCACTGCCGGCATGACTTCCACATTGTGGCACAAGTCGATGAGGCGGTCGGCAAAGAAATTAGATACGCCGATAGCCCGCAGCTTGCCGGCCTTATACGCCTCTTCCATGGCCCGGTACGTTCCGTAATAGTCGCCGAAGGGCTGATGAATCAGCATGAGATCGATATAATCAGTCTGGAGACGGCGCAGGGAATCGTCGATCGACGCCTTCGCCTTTTCGTATCCGGCATTGGCAATCCAGATTTTCGTCGTCAAAAAGATGTCGCCGCGCACGACGCCGGACTGCCGTAGCCCTTGCCCTACTTCGTATTCATTGTCATAGGACTGCGCCGTGTCGATGAGGCGGTACCCTGCATGCAGGGCGTCTTCGACGCAACGCACGCATTCGTCCGGCGAAACCTGATAGACGCCGTATCCGACGGCAGGCATTTCTACGCCGTTATTTAAGGTAATATAGTTCATACTCTCTCTCTCCTTATTAATCCATATTAATCAAAATGTTTTTCTTTCATCCACCGTTCCATGACATCGGCGACGTCCCGGTTATTTAAATCCGACATGAGAAAATGCGTGTTGCCGTATATCCCTATATCGGGCAAATAGATAAGCGTCGCGTCGCCGCCGCAGCGGTTCACCGCGTCGACCCAGGCCTTAGCAAGGTTCAGGCGCACCCGCCAGTTGTCCAATCCCCAGACAGGCGTCTGCTCCGCCGGGATATTGCTACCGTACAGCACCAGCACGGGAATGCGGGTCAGCTTCATGAAGTCGTCCATCGGAACGCCTACGCCAGCCGCCGGGAAGGGGCTCGTCGTCTCCTCTACAGGCGGCACCTGCCCTTCAGGAAAAAAAAAACGTCCCCGGCTCGAGGGCGATAATGCCTTTGACATGGCTGCTCTTTATGGCCGTACGCCAGCCCGGCCCGCCTCCTTGAGAATGGGTGATAAACACGCCGTCGCCGGCTTTGTCAAACACAGCCTTCATAGCGTCGCTGATAACGGCTTCGTCATAGGCTCCCATATCGGGCGTCATTTGCCGGAAAAACTGATCCCGCCACACCGCGTCATCCCTGACCTGGACATTGTCAAATTTCTGCGGCCACTGGCCAATACGGAAATTGTTGTACCACAGCTGGTCGTCAGGCACAGCGCCGATAGCCTGCGGCTCCGTCGACCGGACGGCTCTGCCGCGCCGCGGCTGGTCTGCAATATAGGTCTTATAGCCTTTTTCTAAAAAAATATTTTGAAATCCGTCGCGCCCGTCAGGCGTCGTTTCCCAAGTCTTGCCGGACTGACCGTACCCGTGCAGGAAAACCAGCGCCGTATTGTGGGCCTGAGCCGGTATCTGATAAAACACGTAGGCGTGGTCGCCGTGCAGCGTCTGTCCAGCCTGATTCAGCGGATTGGTATTGCCGCCATAGGCTCCCGGAGCTGTGACGACCGTTCCGCCGGCCATAAAGCTGCCCTGGTCTGCGATCGTCACCGGCTTCATGGCAGAAGCAGGACTTGCCGCCAGCGACGCCATGACGGCGGCTGCAATCCATATTGATTTCATCGGTATCAACCTCCCCTCCTGATATCTATAGTATAAAAAAACCGGGACTGAACTGACCCCCAAATGTTAGACCAAAAATCTAACGATTGGAGGTCAGTTTTTTTATGGCGAAACACAGTTATGAATTTAAGAAGCAACTGGTATCAGAATACCTGGACAATCAGGGAAGATATGCTTCCATTTCACAAAAACATGGCATGTCGAGCAGCAGCCAGTTAAAAACGTGGGTGGCTGCCTACCAAAAATTTGGGGATACCGGTTTAAAACGATCTCGATCCCGGAAAGAATACTCTTTCGAAGAAAAGCTTTCTGTGGTAGAGTCTTACTTAACAAGCGAACTCTCGTATCAGGAACTGGCTCTTCAAATGGGAATCAACAATCCGTCGCTACTTGTCAGATGGGTAAATGACTTTAAAATAGCTGGGCCGGATGCGTTAAGACCGCACAGGAAAGGCAGGAAGAAGACATTGAATACATCGCAAGCAAAAGAAACAGAAGCACAAGTTCAGCATACGGAGGTGGATACCCGTGCGGAGCACGTCAAGGAATTAGAGGATGAACTTCTCAAACTCCGTATAGAGAATGCAGTTTTAAAAGAACTGAGGAGACTGCGGTTAGAGGACGAAGCAAAGCGGAGAGGGTTGCAAACGTCATCTTCAGTCTCCGAGGACAATTCAAACTAAAAGATCTTCTCTCCTACACCCATTTGCCGAAAGCCACCTACATGTACTGGCAGAAACGCATGGGCCGCGAACATCCGGACAAAGAAATAGAAGATACCATACAGGAACTCTGCAAACAGCATACCACCTATGGCTATCGGCGAATCACGGGTGAGCTTACCAATCAGGGATGGCGCGTGAACAAGAAGAAAGTACAGCGTATCATGCAAAAGCTGAGCCTTCAGGTCACTTGTTTTACGCGCAAGAGCCGCAGATACAGCTCTTACAAAGGGAAGGTGGGAACCATCGCTCCCAATAGAATACGCCGTCGCTTTCACACGACGGTTCCCCATCAGAAAATCACAACAGATACGACAGAATTTAAATACTATGAATTGGATGCCCAGGGGCATCTGACGCAGCATAAGCTGTATCTGGATCCCTTTCTGGATCTGTTCAATGGAGAAATCCTCAGCTATAGAATAGGGAACCGTCCTTCTGCTGAAAATATATTAGCAGCACAGGCAGAAGCCATCGACATCACCGCGGATTGCCCGTATCGCAGAACCTTCCATTCCGATCAGGGTTGGGCGTACCAAATGAAGGCATACGTCCGCAAGCTCAAGCAAGAACGGATTTTTCAAAGCATGTCCCGGAAAGGTACCTGTCTGGATAATGCTTTGATGGAAAACTTCTTCGGCCTACTGAAGCAGGAAATGTACTATGGCGTCGTGTACTATAGTTACGAAGAATTGAAATCAGCCATCGAACAGTATATCAAATACTATAACGAACAAAGAATCAAAGAAAAACTAGGCTGGAAGAGTCCTGTCAAATACAGGCTGTCCTTGTCCGCGGCATAAAAAAGTAACGAGATAGCAAAAACTACCTCGTTACTAAAGTCTAACTTTTTGGGGTCACATCAATATTTTTTTTGCCGAGAGAGCAAATCATGGTATTTCATGAACAGGCAAAGGGGATTTTGTTTCTTTACAATCCACTTATGTTAACGCTTGGCTCAAAAATTTTTCGATCTGGCTTTCGCCGACGACAGTAATACCGTAGTTCTTCAGCAGCTCTGCTGTCACGCCGTCGCCTGCCGTCAACGTCCGCGTAAACGTGCCGTCGTAAATCCGGCCGCTGCCGCAGGACGGGCTTTTTTCTTTCAGCACGGCGACGGTGCAGCCGAAGGTCTTCGCCAAATTTAAAGCCATAGCCGCGCCGCGGCGATACTGCTCCGTCACGTCCCGGCCGCTTTTCGTCCGCACTGCGCCGCCCTGCCGTTCCGCCGGGTCGCGAGGCGTAGCCAGTCCGCCGCCCTGCTCGGGACAAAAGGGGATAAGGTGAATATCGGCTTCCTTCAGCAACGCTTCGACGGCGGAATATCCTTTGCTCTGCCCGTCGTAGCGGCAGGCAAGGCCCAGCAGGCAGGCGCTTATCAATACGTTCATAATTGCACGCTCCTATTCTTAAAAATGCATTTTCATATACTAAAATAATTTTTCCCTTTCGATAACAGAAAAACCGCATATCTACAGCATATACGGCCCATTGCCGCCATGAAAAAATATTAAATTTCCATTAAATTATACGGGATAAAATTGCAAAAGTACAGCGGTCATACTATAATACGGGCAAGATACGCAGCGACGAAAGGAGATTTCCTATGACAAGAACGAAAAAACAGCGCAATACGGCCGATTTACTGGTCGAATGCCTGGAAGAAGAGGGAGTCCATTACATATTTGGCATTCCCGGCGAAGAAAACCTGTCTATCATGAATGCCTTGGAACGTTCGAAAATCGAATTTATCACCGTCCGCCACGAGCAGGGCGCGGCCTTTATGGCCGACGTCTACGGCCGCCTAACCGGCAAGGCCGGCGTCTGCATGGCAACCCTCGGCCCCGGCGCGACGAATCTCATTACGGGAGTGGCCGACGCCGACTGCGACGGTGCGCCCCTCGTCGCCATTTCCGGCCAGGTCGGCACGGATAAGATGCATATTACGGCTCATCAGTATTTAGATTTGCGCTCCATGTTCGAGCCCATTACCCGCCGGGCCTACACCGTCGTCCGTCCCGATACGATGGCGGAAATCACCCGCCTGGCCTTCAAATACGCCGAACGGGAAAAGCCGGGAGCGACCTTCATCGACTTGCCCGTAAACATCAGCCACATGCCCGTCGCCGATACGGAGCGGCCCATGCAGCGCAAGGCTATCCTGCCGGAAACGGCCCTGCAGTCGCAGATCGAAGCGGCGGCGGCCATGATTTCCTACGCCAAAAATCCGGTCATCCTGGCCGGCAGCAGCGCCATCCGCAACCACGCCTCGGAAATGCTGACGAAATTTGCCGAAACGCTGAAAATCCCGGTCATCAATACGATGATGGCCAAGGGCGTCATTCCCTTTGACAACCCCTATTCTTTGTGGACCGTAGGCATTCCCATGGAAGATTACCAGACCAAGGTACTGGAACGGGCCAGCCTGGTCATCGCCATCGGCTACGACATCATCGAATACGCCCCGGCCAAGTGGCACCTGAGCCAAGCCGACATCATCCATATCGACACCATGCCGGCCGATATCAATAAGAATTACGAACCAGCCGTAGAAGTCGTCGGCGATATTACGGACTCCCTGAGCCGCATCCTGGAAAAGGCCGCTCGCCTGCAGAAACCGACGTACGCCCTGGATATACGCCGCCGCATGGTGGAAGAACACGAAAGCTACGCCTCCGATCAGTCTTTCCCGGTCAAGCCGCAGAAGGCCCTCATCGACTGCCGCCGGGTCATGGGCGAAGACGACATCATCATTTCCGACGTCGGCGCCAACAAGGTCTGGATCGCCCGCCACTACAACTGCTATAAGCCCAATACGTGCATTATTTCCAACGGCTTCGCCACCATGGGCATCGCCGTCCCCGGCGCTATCGCCGCCAAGCTCGTCCATCCCAACAAGAAGGTCCTGGCGATTACCGGCGACGCCGGCTTCATGATGAACTGCCAGGAGTTTGAAACGGCTTACCGTCTGGGCACGAATTTCGTCACCCTCATCTTCAACGACTGCAGCTACGGCCTCATCAAGTGGAAGCAGGACATGCAGTTCGGCCATCACGCCTACGTCGATTTCACCAATCCGGACTTCGTGAAATTCGCCGAAAGCGTCGGAGCCATCGGCTACCGCATCGAAAAGACGGAAGACCTGCTGCCTACACTGGAAGAGGCCTTCGCCCAAGACCGGCCGGTCATCATCGACTGCCCCGTCGACTACGGCGAAAACATGAAGCTGACGGAACACTTAAAAGAGCTTATGCCAAATTTATAAGAGAAGTATACGAAAAAGGACTGAAATTTTTCAGTTCTTTTTCTGTATTATGACGTATATTTCTACAATACTTTAAAGTACAGTGCTATAATATAGGTTGCTTATATCTGCGCGTCCTTCTTCCGCGCAGGCAAGTTGATTTTATGTGAAAGAGGTGCCCTATATTGAGCCATACATCTGCATTTGATCGGAGAAGGCGGACCATCGGTCTGTTCGGCGCGCCTATCTGCGCCCTTCTCGTCTTTTTAACGCCCATGCCCGACTTATCCCTGGCAGCCCATAAGCTGCTGGCCTTGATGACGCTCGTCGCCTTATGGTGGATTACAGAGCCGCTGCCCCTGCCGGTCACGGCGCTCCTCGGCCCGACGCTGGCCGTCGTCATCGGCATTGTACCGGCCTCAACGGCCTTCAGCGCCTTTGCCAACCCGCTCATCTTCCTGTTTATGGGCGGCTTCATGCTGGCGACGGCCATGATGCATCACCATCTGGACAAGCGCTTCGCCTTTTGGCTCCTGTCGCGCCGCTGGGTCGGCTCGAATCCCAAGAAGATCCTCCTGGCCATGGGGCTGGCGACGGCCCTGTGCTCCGGCTGGGTCAGCAACACGGCGACGACGGCTATGATGTTCCCTATTGCCCTGGGGTTGTTAGGAGCTATTAAGGAAATGTTCGCTGCCCAAGGCAAAATGTTAGACTTGCACACGTCAAAATACGCTACGGGCATCATGCTCATGACGGCCTATGCCGCATCCATCGGCGGGTCGCTCACGCCGATCGGCGCGCCGCCCAACTTGATTATCGTCGGCTTTCTGAGCGAAATGAGCCACATTTATGTCTCCTTCTTCGACTGGATGGTCTGGGGGGCCGTCAGCACGATCCTGTACTTCATCATCGCCTACGTCGTCCTCGCCCGCATGTATCCGCTGGAGGTTTCGGAAATCGCCGGCGCCGACGAATTCATCGCCGCCCGCCGCCAGGAGCTGGGAAAATGGACGCGGGCCCAGAAAAATACGCTGATCGCCTTTATCGTCGCCATCGTCCTCTGGGTGACGCCGGGCATCATGAGCATCGTCCTCGAACCGGGCAGCCCGATGATTAAGCTGTACAACCGCCTGTTCCCCGAAGCTGTCGCCGCCCTCATCGGCGCGCTGGCCTTATTCCTCCTGCCGGTCAACTTCAAGGAACGGCAGTTTACCTTGTCGTGGAAGGAAGCGGCTAAGGGCATCGAATGGGGTACCCTCCTCCTCTTCGGCGGCGGCCTGTCGATGGGTACGATGATGTACGCCACAGGCTTGTCGACATGGTTCGGCACGCTCATCATCGACGCCCTCGGCGGCAATCCGTCGGAGGTAGCCCTCATCGCCGTATTCGCCGTCATGTCCCTCCTCATGTCGGAGCTCACGTCCCACACGGCAGCTACCAACATGGTCGGCCCCTTGGGCATTACGGCTGCCATGGCGGCCGGCTTCAATCCTGTTCCCGTCGCCGTAGCCATCGCCCTGGCCTCGTCGCTGGGCTTCATGCTTCCCGTCTCGACGCCGCCGAACGCCATCGTGTACGCCAGCGGCTACATCCCCATTACCAAAATGATCAAGACGGGCGTATACATCGACATCATCGGCATCGCCTGCGTCACCATCCCCTTGGCAATATACGTCGTCAAATGGGTTATTTCCTAACTCTATATACAAAGACAGCCCTGAAAACGGAATCGCGCCGTTTCAGGGCTGTTCTTTTCTGTATCGTTGAGTTATACCGCTTATTTCAGCGTCTTCATAAAGGCCAGCAGGGCGTCGACGTCTTTTTCCTTCGTCGCCCAGGACGTGCAGATGCGGATGGCAATGCGGCCGTCGGGTAAATCGGCGAAGTGGTCTACCGAATAGGATTGGCTGATTGTCTTCAGCTGTTCTTCCGTCACGATCGGCAGCTGCTGGTTCGTCTGATGCTCGTACAAGAAGGAATAGCCCGCTTCTTTCAGGCCCTTGTACACCTTGACGGCCAGGTCGGCGGCGTGACGGGCGCTCTTCATGTATAAGTCATCCGTAAACAGCGCTTCGTACTGTACGCCTAAGAGCCAGCCCTTGGCCAGGAGACCGCCGCGCTGCTTGATGTGGTAGGGAAATTCCTTGGACAGGTCTTCGTCCATGATGACGACGGCTTCTCCGAATAAAGCGCCCTGCTTGGTACCGCCTACGGTAAAGACGTCGCAGATCTGCGGCAGATCGGCCAGGGTCATGTCGCTGTCCGGCGCGGCCAGGGCGTAGCCGAGGCGGGCTCCGTCGACGAATAATTTCATGCCGTATTCCTTGCAGACGTCGTGAATGGCGGCGATTTCAGCGCGGCTGTACATGGTGCCGACCTCCGTCGTCTGGGAAATATAGACCATGCCGGGCTGTACAAAGAACAGGGCGTGCGTTTCCTTCCAGTAGGCCTGGCAGACGTCGCGTACCTGCTGAGCTGTCAGCTTTCCGTCCGCCGTTTCGACCGACAGGATTTTATGGCCCGTCGCTTCGATAGCGCCCGTTTCATGGTTGAAAATATGGGACGTCTGCGGCGCAATGACGCCCTGATAGTTTTTCAGGCAGGAAGCGATGACCGTAAGGTTGGCCTGGGTGCCGCCGACGAGGAAATATACGCCGGCCTCCGGAGCCTGGCAAGCCTGGCGAATCAAGTCGCGGGCATGGTCGGAATGAGGATCGAACCCATATCCCGGATTCTGCTCCAAATTAGCCTTGGCAATGGCTTCCAGCACCGGCAAGGGCGCTCCCTCCAAATAATCGCATTCAAATCGTACCATCTGTATTCCTCCTCATTTATTTTTTAGGCATTTTTTCAGCGTTTTTCAGCATATCTGTCATGGCGGAAAGCAAGCTGTCTTCCTGATCGGCTTCATTAGCGAACAGGATGGCGATTTCTACGGAGCTGCCGTGCTGCCAGGCCAGGCAATGGATCGTTTCGGCAAAATTCGTCTCGTTGATGATAAGCTTGCGCTGGAGCGTGCATTCATAAAACACATGGCCTTTGAACTTTTTGGAGCTCATGGGCTGCACGACCTTGAAGTCTTCGGGCAGGCACTGCTTCATCAACGCCGCCGTGCGCTCCATGAGCACGTCCATATTGGGCTTGACGCCGGCGCTGTGCAGTATGCCGGCCTTTTCGCGCTGCCGGTCAATGGCCGCTTCGACTTCCCAAATATTGGCGCTGTAGCGGAGCATATATCCGTACTGGAACGAAGCGCCGTCCCGCTTTACCAGCTGATACGTCTGCGGCTCTATCGTATATATCCGTTCCAGCATAGCCGCCGCGTCGTTATCATAGCTTTCCGCCGTGAGCAGCGGCTGGTACCCTTCTTCCATATACAGGCCGTCGGGCACGGTGATGATCCCCCAGTTCGGGAAGGGCGTCTCCGTCCCCTTGTCTTTAGCCAGCAGCGGCATCGTCAGGGACAGTACGGCCGCCGCGGCGAGTATTCCTGCTTTTACATTCACCATTGTCACATCCTCATTTGGATACATTTCCGTATTGTTGATACTCCCAATACCGTTATTCTATAATATTTAAAGTACTGTGTCAAAAAATAGTGGCACAGCCTCGGCAAGTGTGGTATAGTGGTACTGTAATTTAATCGCAATTAGGAGGAACTATCATGGACTTTACAATCAAACCGAATTCGCAAGGTGAAATTTCCGAAGTCGTCGTACTGGACAATACAGCCATCAAAATGGGCAGCGGCAAATCGCCCGTATACGCTACGCCGGCCCTCGTCGCCCTGATGGAAAACGCGGCCATCCTGGCCTGCGAAAGCCAGCTTCCCGAAGGCTACAACACCGTCGGCATCGCCATCAATGTCAAGCACCTGGCAGCTACGCCTATCGGCCTGACCGTAACGGCGAAAGCAACCCTCGTCGAACAAGACAGAAAGAAGCTGTCCTTCAAAATCGAAGCCTTCGACGACGCCGGCAAAGTCGGCGAAGCGACGCACGACCGCTTCATCATCGAATCGGCTCCCTTCCTGGCTAAAGCCGAAGCGAAAAAAGATTTGAAAAAATAATTGCAGGCATGTTAAAACCCGCCGATTCAGCCGAACCGGCGGGTTCTTTGCGTCTGTCAGACCTTGGGCAGCTCGCTTCTCTTCTAAATGCAGGCGCGACAAAAGGGCCAAATTCAGCGCGGAATTTGACCCTCCCCGTTGCCAATATGCTGTATCCTCGTCTTACGGTACGATAACGGCCAAGGCGTCGCCGGTCTTGACGTTGTCGCCTACGTTGACCCGCAGGCTGTGGAGCTTGCCTTCGGCCGTAGCCGTAATGTCGTTCTGCATCTTCATGGCTTCCAGTACGAGCAGGACATCGCCCCGTTTGACAGCCTGGCCGGCTTCGGATTTCAACGCCGAAATCTTGCCGGGCATGGGAGCTTTAATGACGACGGCGCCGTCGGGAATCGGTTCCATAGCAGCCGGAGACGGTGCCGCTGCCGCCGGCGCAGGCGCAGCGGCCGGAGCTGCCGGTGCGGCAGGCTGCGGAGCCGGAGCAGGAGCGGCCGGAGTCGGAGCGGCTGCCGGCGCAGGCGCAGCGCCGCCGATTTCTTCTACTTCTACTTCATATGCTTGTCCATTTACCGTTATTTTAAACTTTTTCATTCTATATCCTCCTGGCGAAAAATATATATCTATTACCGCATACCGGCCAGGCGGCCGGCCATAATCCAGTGTGCATTCTGCCGTTTTTTCGCTTTGATCGAGCGGATAGCCGCCGGCGAATAGCCGTAAGCTGCGACGGCCGCCATGATCACGGCGACGACTTCCGGCGAAATGTCGGAAACGTCGGCCTGCGGCGCCGTCGGTTCCGCCGGAACGGTCGCCATAGGACGGGCGGCGACGACGGCGGGCTGCCGCTGCCCTACGGGCACGACAGACTGGTGCGCCGCTACGGCATGGGTCGGAACGGGTTCTTCCTTCGGCGCGTCTTCTTCCTGCACAGGCTGCGGCGCGGCTGTTTGCGATGCTGGTGCAGGCGCAGTTTGCTGCCCCTGCTTAGCCAACAGGCGCTGCAAATCATCCTTCACCTCTGCCAGCTCGGCAATCTTCCGTTCCATCTCCTGCATGCGGCTTGCGGAATGACGCCACTGCAGCACGCACAGGATAGCCAAGACGATCAGGGCCAATAGTTGCAAATCCATAGCCATCCCTCCCCTTATAACGGCATATTGCCGTGCTTCTTAGACGGGCGTTCTTCCCGCTTGCTGTACAGCATAGCCAAGGCGTCGATGATGCGGGGACGCGTTTCCTTCGGCTCGATGATGCAGTCTACATAGCCGTGTTCCGCCGCTTTGTACGGCGTGGAAAATTCCGTAATATATTCTTGTTTCTTCTTTTCTTTTTCCGGATCGCGCTTAAAGATGATATTAGCCGCGCCATCCGGACCCATGACGGCGATTTCAGCCGTCGGCCAGGCAAATACCATGTCTGCACCGAGCTGGCGGCAGCACATGGCGATATACGCGCCGCCGTAGGCCTTGCGCGTAACAACGGTTACCTTCGGCACCGTCGCTTCGCAGTACGCGTAGAGCATCTTCGCACCGTGGCGGATGATGCCGCCGAATTCCTGCGTCGTTCCCGGCAGGAAGCCCGGCACGTCGACGAAGGTGACGAGAGGGATGTTGAAGCTGTCGCAGAAGCGGATGAAGCGGGCCGCCTTATCGGACGCGTTGATGTCCAGGCAGCCGGCCAGGAATTTCGGCTGGTTGGCAATGATGCCGACAGTCTGGCCGTCGAAGCGGGCGAAGCAGGTAATGATATTTAAGGCGTAATTTTCCAATACCTGATAGATTTCGCCGTTGTCGACGCAGGATTTAATGACGTCGAGCATGTCGTAAGGCATGTTGCTGCTGTCGGGGATGACCGAATTCAGGCTTTCGTCCTGACGCTGCGGATCGTCGTTCGTTTCGGCGATAGGCGCTTCCTCCATGTTATTGCTCGGCAGGAAGTCGAGGAGATATTTGATTTTAGCAATGCAGTCGTCTTCGTTTTCGCAGGCAAAGTGAGCTACGCCGGACACGGAATTGTGCGTCATAGCGCCGCCTAATTCTTCAGACGAAACTTCTTCGGCCGTAACCGATTTGATAACTGCCGGGCCTGTAATAAACATATTCGACGTATTTTTAACCATGAAAATGAAATCCGTCAAAGCCGGGCTGTATACGGCGCCGCCGGCACAGGGCCCCATGATGACCGAGATCTGGGGAATGACGCCCGAAGCCGACGTATTGTTCATAAAAATGCGGCCGAAGCCGGACAAGGCGTCTACGCCTTCCTGGATGCGCGCGCCGCCCGAGTCGTTGATGCCGATAATCGGAGCGCCCATCTTCAGGGCCATTTCCTGAACCTGGCAGATTTTATGAGCATGCATCTCGCCGAGAGAACCGCCTTCGACGGTGAAATCTTCGGCATAGGCGAAGACGAGACGGCCGTTTACGGTGCCGTATCCCGTCACGACGCCGTCACCGGGAATGTCTTTTTCCTGCATGTTAAAATTCGTGCAGCGATGGCGGATAAACTGGCTGATTTCCGTAAAGCTGCCTTCGTCGAAGAGCTTGTTCAGCCGTTCCCGCGCCGTCATCTTTCCTTGTGCGTGCTGTTTATCAATGCGTTTTTGACCGCCGCCCATTTCAATGGTTTTCAGTTTTTCATGAAATTGAGCGATTTTTTCTTGAACTGTAGCCATAATGCACCTCCATTGCAACATGTCGCATAGTTTTATATTTTACCATAGAAACTCGCATTTTAACAGTATAGTACTTATATATTATAATACATTTTCACTCTATATAAAAGGCCGCCTTTTCTCTATGCGCCGGCCTTTTTCGTATGCTGGAATTTTATTTTAATATATACGAAATATACGTCGCGAATCCATTATAAAATAAAGAAAGGGCCCATTATTTTTAATATTTCCCAGAGCAATACCAAACAATCTCGTCGGCATGAATAATAACATTTGCTACTTTTCCGCTTTTCCAGTACAATAAGAACAGTTTTTCAAAATGAAAAGAGGAGGAAGCCATGGATTACGATACGAGGGACAAAAAACGATATATACGCGCGTCCCGCTGGGTCAAGCCGGACCCGGACGTTCAGAATCCGACGCGGTACTACGCCGTCAGCAGAGGCCGGCGCATCGGTATCTTTACGGATTTCGCCAAATACGAAAGGGCTACGCAAGGCTTTAAGGGCGCCCGCTCCAAAAGCTTCAAATACTATAAGCAGGCCCGGCGCTGGCTCTATCGGGAACTGTTCGCCAAGCCCGGCGAGTATCCCCTCGAAAGGCGGCAGAAAAAAGAGCTGGCCCGCCGCAGGTCTTTATCCTCTCAAGTCAAGGACTTCATCCGTACCCTCGACGCCAGCCGCATCTACGCCGTCGACGTCGAAATGACCGACCTTTCCTCCGACGGCGAAATTCTGCAGGTTTCCATCATCAACGGCCGGAACGCCGTCATATACAACCAATATTTCAAGCCGGAACACCAAACGGAATGGGACGATACGGTACCCATTCACCACATCACGCCGGAACGCGTACAGGACGCCCCTTCCTTCAGCAGCTACGCCCCGCTGTTCAGCAAGCTGTTTGCCCAGGCCCAGCTTATCGTAGGCTACAATACGATGCAGGACGTGCGCATGCTGCAGCAGGCCGGCGTCGCATTTCCGCCGGCCCTGCCAATACTCGACGCCGGCGAAGCCTATTCCTTCATCCATTCGGAGCATCAGCCCGTGCGCTCCTACGCCAAGCTGAAGGACTGCGCCGCCCACTACGGCTACGGAGAAACCCAGTGGCACGACAGCCTGGCCGACGCGGCGGCGACGCTCTACTGCTTCCAGGCCATGCTGGACGACGAAAACGCCCTGTTCCAGCTGTTCCACGCCAATCCCTAAGGCAGACAAAACGCCCGCTCTTGCTTCTGAAAAGGCAAAAGCGGGCGTATCGTATAGCTGTATCAGTCAAGCATGGCTCTTAGAGTTCCGGTTCAATCAAGCCGTATTTGCCGTGTTTCCGTTTGTATACGACGCTGATCGTATCGGTCTTGGAGTTTAGGAATACGAAGAAGTCGTGGCCTACGAGGTTCATCTGCAAAATAGCTTCTTCGACGTCCATCGGGCGGGCGGCAAATTTCTTCGTTCTGGCGATTTCAAAGGTTTCTTCCGGTTCCGCCGGCCCTTCTACCAAGGCGGCGTTGAAGGACGAGCCCTTCATGCGGCGAGCCAATTTCGTTTTATATTTATGGATTTGGCGAACCATCTTGTCGTATACCAAATCGATAGCGGCATACATATCGTCGTTCGCTTCGACGCCGCGGAGGACGACGCCGTCTACTTTCAAGGTAATTTCTGCAATCTTACGGTCTTTTTCAACGGAAAGCATTGCTTGTACGTTTACTTCGTTGTCGAAATATTTCGTCACTTTCTTTTCGCGTTTCAATACATAGTCTTTCAGAGCTTGCGTAATTTCTAAGTTCTTGCCTCTAACAGTTGTTGCCATAAAAATCCCTTCCTTTCCGTCGGGAAGTCCATCAGATACGATATGGCTTTCCTACCTCATGGTTGCTTCCCTTATATATATAATATTCCACAGGGATATAGGAAATCCTTCTTGTGATTTTAATTATTTTGCAGAAAACCTAAGGCCCGCAAGGGACAGAAGCGCTTCAGCCTTTCCGGCTCACGACCCGCAGTCAAATAAAGCCTGAGGCTCGGTGAATTCAAGCATGCCGTCCATCCCGCCTTCGCGGCCAATGCCGCTGTGCTTAAAGCCGCCGAAGGGCGCTGTCACATCGCGCGGCCCGTCGTTGATATAGACGTTGCCCGACCGGATGCGCCGCGCCGTCGCGACAGCCTGCTCTTTCGGCCCCCAGACGGCGGCGTTCAGGCCGTACGGCGTGTCGTTGGCAATGGCTGCGGCCTCTTCTTCCGTGTCATACGTAAGGACACAGAGGACGGGGCCGAAGATTTCTTCGCGGGCAATGGTCATGTCGTTCGTCACATCGGTAAAAATCGTCGGATAGACATAATATCCCTTCTCCGGAGCCGGCGGCAATCCGCCTGCCAGCAGGGCCGCACCTTCGTCGATTCCCTTCTGGATATAGGAGCATACCGTCTGGAATTGATGCTCTGACGCGACGGGGCCTACCTTTACGGCCGGGTCGGTTGGATCGCCGACGACGTATTCCGGAAGCAGCTGCAGCAGCAGCCGTTCGACAGTCTCTTTATCGTCTTTCGGGACGACGAGGCGCGACAAGGCCGTGCAGGTCTGCCCCGAATTGAGAAAGATGGAATCGAGGCACATGCGCGCCGCCCCTTCGTAGTCTGCGCCTTTCAAAATAACGCAGGGCGACTTGCCGCCCAACTCCATGCTGATGCGCTTCATCGTCGCCAACGCCCTGCGGGCTACGCCGACGCCGGCTTCCGTCGAGCCCGTAAAGGATATCATGTTAATCAGGGGATGGTCGCACATGGCGTTTCCGATTTGACTGCCCCGGCCGGTTACGAGGTTGAACACACCTTGGGGAAATCCGGCCTTATGGAAGGCCTCCGTCAGATAATAGGCGGCTAAGGGCGTATGCTGGCTCGGCTTCAGCACGACCGTATTGCCTACGAGAATCGCCGGGACGACCTTCTGGATAATCTGCCCCAAGGGATAATTCCACGGCGTAATGCAGCCGACGACGCCGACGGGCTCCCGGTATACCGTCGACTGGGGCAGGGTTTCCACCAAGGGAAGGCCAGCCGCCAAGTCGATATACGACTGGGTGCGCACGTACTGGTATCGGACGTGGCTGGCCGCGGCAAAGGACACGGGAGCTCCCAATTCCTTGACAATGCAGTCTGTCAGCTGCGGCTCCATCTCTTTAAAATACGTCAGCATCTTCTTCATGTACTCCATCCGTTCCGATAGAGGCGTCGCCGCCCAGGCCGGAAGGGCCGCTGCCGCAGCCTTCGCCGCTTTGTCTACGTCGGCGTCGTTTCCTTCAGGCACGCAGGCAAATCTCTCTTTATTCGCCGGATTTTCTACGTCAATATAAGCTCCCGACGCGCTGGGCGTCCAAGCTCCATCTATGTACAGCATTTTAAAATTCATAGGGCTCACCTCGATTTTCTCTCCTATGTATACCAAAACTGCCGCACGAAGAACAGGATTTCCTTCATGCGGCAGCACCTTATTTCGTTCATCGGCAGAAACCAGTATTCCTGCCTATACAGGATATCAGCAAATTATACTTCCGTTTTCCATAACCCGTGGAGGTTGCAGTATGCGTATACGACGCCGGAATTTCCTTCAAATTCGGCCTTCGGCGCTTCGCCGGGATTCAGATAACGGATATCAACGGATTTGTCCGATACCAGGGCAATCCATTCGATGTAGTGCTTTTCTTCCATCGGATGCGTTACCGAGCCGACTTCGACCAATAAGCGGCCACCCTCTTTCCGTACAGCCGGCACGTGTTTTTCCTTCGCGGCGTCTACAGAATCGGCAACTAAGCGAACCAATTTCTGACCGTCTACGACGACTTCCTGTTCAGCCTGAACGCCTACGACTGCTAAAATAGAATTATCTTTTTCATTGCGGTAAAATTCTACATGTTTCATGGTGAAATCTCCTTCATCTATGCGTAAAATAATTTTAAAATTTCTTTCTATCTAATAATTATTATCTCTTGCTATGGTCTTATTGTATACCATTTCAGTGGAAAAGTCAATAATAAATAACGATTATTTTTTATTATTTTCTAATGAATACAGCATGTTATGGTAAAATAATTACGGAGAAACTTTACTGTATAAAAGCGAAAAATATATAAAGCAACGCCAATATCAGTACCGGCACGCTTCCCTAAAAAAACTCATTTCAATCTGATAAGAATAGAACACGGGATATTTTCATTTCTATTAGGGCTTAGTCACGTTAATTAGAACAGTAGGACACGTCGTATGTCCACTCTTTTTGAAAAAAATAAGGCAACGGCAGATATATGACACCTGTCGTTACCCTAACATTTACTATAAAACCAATTATTTCTGCGCCGTTGCCGGAACAACGCGGACGGCTTTCACGCTTCGACGTCCGTACAGGCCATAGTATAAGAAAAAGCAGACGATGGCGATGACGCCGGCTACGGCGTATAATTGGGGAAACGTAAGCATGCGGTGCAGCATCCCCAAGACGTACGGCCCTACGCCAAGGCCCAGATCCAAGGCGACGAAATACGTCGACAAGGCCACGCTGACGCGGTGAGGCGGCGTCAATTTAATGCATACGGCTTGTCCGTTCGACATAAACGTCCCGTACCCCAGCCCGACGAAAACACCGGCCAGGAGAAGTTGCCATGCCGTACCTGTCGCATACAGCAGGAACAATCCGGCCGCTAGGCAGAGATAGCAAGGATAGAGGACGTAATTTTCTCCCTTCCGGTCGAAGATAATGCCCGTCAGCGGCCTCGTCACCGTAATGACGACGGCGTACACGACGAAGAAGAACGTGCCGGCCTGTACGAGGTGAATTTCTCTGGCATAGGAAGCCAAAAACGTCAGTACGCTGGAATAGGCGAAGCCCATGAGGAAGCCGATAAAGGAAATCGTCATGACGCGGCGTTCCACGTAATTATCAACAGATATGGCTTTCATATACGCCCGTTCTTCCTCGCTCAGTTCGATTTCGTCTACGTGGAGGAAGACGCAGCCGACGGCGCAGGCAATGACTAAGACCGTGCAGAGGCCAATGATAAAGCGGAAGTCCGTAACCAGCATGAGGAACATGCCCAAAAACGGCCCGATAGCCGCGGCCAGGCTGGTGCTCAAGCCGTAATAATTGATGCCTTCGCCCCGTTTATCTGCCGGGATACAGGCGGAAATAATCGTGTTGGTAGCCGTCGAGACAATACCGTAAGCCAAGCCGTTCAGCAGGCGGATGATATACATGACGGTCAAATTCGGAATATAAAAGTATAATAATGTCGTAATCAGGTAAAATAAAATTCCTCCATACAAGGTGCGGCGGCGCGTATACAACTCGATGGCCTTGCCGAACTGCAGGCGCGCCAGCAGCGTGCCGACGATAAAGATGCCCGACGCCAGCCCGGCTTCGCTAAGCGACGCATTCAGCTGATCTTTCGCCACCACGGCGATAATGACCATGAGCAAATAATAAATCAAATACACGACGAAATTAATTCCCGTATCCAACAGGAAATCTTTATTCCATAGCGATTTCTGTTCCATACGTCTACATACAACTCCTTTACTTGAATTCAAGGAGAATTGTACTCCTTCCCGTATGGTTTGTATAACAGAAAAAAACGATGTTTGTCATAAAAAACGGCGATGTCACGACGGTACGTGATAGGTCCTCTTCATATAGTCGACAAAGACCTGAATGGCCTCGTACCTGGGATTGCTCCGCTTGTACAGCAAGTAGCAAGGCAAAACGATCGGCGGATCTACGTCGTACCAGCCGCCAACGACGCCCAGGGCTTTTAAAAAACGTTCCGGCAGCAGCGCGCCGATGCGGTTAGCCTGGCAATAATTCATCATTGCATAGGGCGTAGAAAACCAAGCCTGCGTTTGCAGCGGCAAGGACGTATGAGCCGATAAAAAGTGATTTAAATATTCGTTCATGACGTACTGCGGCGAATATTGGGCCAGAGGCTGCGAAGCGATGAAATCGGCCGTCGCAACCCCTCCGGAAACGACGATATGAGGCGCGTAGTACACGAGGGTTTCCTTACAGAAGCAGACTTGCTCATAGCCGTCGATATCCATAGAAGGCAGGCGAAATAAGGATATAATGTCGAGCTCGTCGTTTCGGAGCTTCTGCAGCAATTCCTGCGCTTCCAAATTATATACCTGAAAGGAGGCCCCGCTGTAGTGCTGCTGAAAATAGGCTAAATGGCGGTTCATATGAATATCGCCCAGCGACAGCATGATGCCGATGGAAAGAGGCTGGGCTCTGCCGTCCATAGAACGCACTTCGTCTAAGCAACCCTCTAATTCGTCCAATATGGGCTCCAGCCGCTGAAATAATAGTTCGCCGGCTTTCGTCAAATGGCTGCCGCGGTTCGACCGGGCGATCAGACGGACGCCGACGACGTCTTCCAGCTTTTTAATCTGCGCGCTGAACGCCGACTGCGTAATGTTGGCAGCGTTGGCCGCAGATGTAAAATTGCCGTATTTTCCATATATAATAAAATTTTTTAATTGCTGCATACTTGGTAATTCAGCCATAACGTCTCCTGTCGTACGTACAGAAAGAGGCATGCCGCGGCATGCCTCTTTCTATGCTACTATATACCTGTTCTTATTCTTCGTCTTCAGCAGCCAATTCTTCAAAAGCCTTGCTGGCCGCTTCAAATTCTTCTTCCGTCGGTTCTACGTAAACGGGTTCGCCGTCTTCTTCGTCGACGCGGGCGATGATAGCTTCCGCTTCGTCTTCGTTTTCGCAGATTTCAAGGAGCAGCGAAAAGATTTTGCCGTCGATTTCGACTGCGTCTACTTCCTGAAAATCTTTTTCTTCACCATCGGGACTGGTAATCGTAATGACCATTACTTCTTCCATTTCTTCTGTCATGTTATCCTCCTTGAGCGTCTAAATAATTTTGTAATATGAGAACAGCCGCCATTTTATCGACGAACTGTTTTCTCTTTTCCCGCCGTACATTGCCTTCCATCAGCACGTGTTCGGCCATGACGGTCGTTAGGCGTTCATCCCAATAGACAAAGTCCATATCTGGCATGACCTTTTTGAGTTCATCTACAAAGTGTTCGATCTTATCAATATTTTCGCTGTAGTCGCCGTTCATATGACGGGGACGGCCTACGACGATGCGGTGCACTTCCTTTTCGGCAACCAGCTCTTTCAACCGCTGGAAGTCCTTCTTCTTGGAAACGCGCCGTATCGTCTCGACGCCCTGCGCCGTAATGAGCAAGGCGTCGCTGCAGGCTACGCCGATGGTCTTAGAGCCGACGTCTAATCCTAAAATCCGCATGTTCCTCCTATAAGCCGCGATGCTTTACGTACGAACGGACCAGTTCTTCAATGAGTTCGTCCCGTTCGATGCGCCGGATGTTGCTGCGGGCGTTATTGTGACTCGTAATATACGTCGGGTCGCCGGACAGCAAATATCCTACGATTTGGTTTACGGGGTTATATCCTTTTTCTTCCAATGCGTGATACACATCTTCTAAAATCATAGAAGCGACAGTCTGTTCTTCGTTTCTATTCCTGACGATCATCGTTTCGTCGCTGATTGCCATAGAATCACATCCTTTACGACATTGCGTATGTAAATACTTTTTATCCAATCAATTCGCTGACGGCAGCTTTACCAGCCTTCAGGGCTTCAGCCAATTTTTCCGGAGCCTTGCCGCCGGCCTGAGCCATATCAGGACGACCGCCGCCGTTGCCGCCGGCTGCCTGAGCCGCCGCCTTAATGATCTTGCCGGCATGGAGGCCCTTCTTCGTATCGGCTTTAGCGACCTTGCACACGAAGTTGACCTTGCCGTCATGAACGGCTCCGAGAAGGACGACGCCGCTGCCGACTTTGTCCATAATCGTGTCGGCCAGCTCGCGCAGGCTGTCCATAGAATCGGCCTGGGCTTCTGCCGCTACGACAGATACGCCGTTGACATCTTCCTTAGCGGCCAGCATATCGTCCATATCGGACATAGCCGCTTCCTTCTTGAGCTGCTGCAGTTCTTTTTCCGCCGCCTTCAGCTGCGCCAAAACCTGGCTCAGTTTATCGGGGATTGCGTCGGCCTTGGCTTTCAACATGTCGGCGACGAGACGCAGTTCCGCCGCGTCGTGCTGCGCTTTCTGCAGAGCCGCTGCGCCGGTAACGGCTTCGATGCGCCGTACGCCCGTGCCCGTGCCGGATTCCGATAAGATGCGGAAGGTACCGATGACGGCCGTCGACGGCACGTGGGAGCCGCCGCACAGTTCGCAGCTGAAATCGTCGACCGATACGACGCGGACGACGTCGCCGTATTTTTCGCCGAAGAGAGCCATAGCGCCCTTTTCCTTGGCCTTGGCAATGGGCATTTCTTCTATATCGACGCGTACGTTTGCCAAAATTTCTTCGTTGACCAGGTCTTCGACTTCGGCCAGTTCGTCTGCCGTAACAGGCGAGAAATGGGTAAAATCGAAGCGCAGGCGGTCCGGCGTAACGAGAGAGCCGGCCTGGTTGACATGGTTGCCCAGTACCTTGCGCAGCGCGGCCTGCAGAAGATGCGTTGCCGTGTGGTTGCGGGCCATAGCCAGGTTGCGGTCCTTATCTACCTTGACGTCGACCATATCGCCGATGCACAGGGCCCCTTCCTGAACAGTCGCCACGAGGTATACCAGGCCGTTCGGCAAGGCTCTGGCATCCGTTACGACGGCCTTGCCTTCTTTTCCTTCCAGCATGCCCGTATCGCCGAGCTGGCCGCCTCCTTCGGGATGGAAGGGATTGTTGTCGATGATGACCGTCACTTCTTCGCCGTCGCAGGCTCTCGCCACTTCTACGCCTTCCTTGCCCAGCATGACGACAGTCGCTTCAATGGCCGTCGGGTCGTTGACCAGCTTGCTCTGATCCAGTCTCGTCGTATCGGGCGTAGCCACTTTCGCCGACACGTCTTCGCGGGCGGCGCGGGCCCGTTCCTGCTGTTCCTTCATGGCGGCGTCGAAGCCGGCATGGTCGATGGTAATGCCGTTTTCACTGGCAATTTCTTCAGTCAGCTCGACAGGGAATCCGTACGTGTCGTACAGCTTGAATACGTCCTTGCCGTCCAGTTCCTTCGCCGGGCCGGCAGCGGCCATGAGCTGGTCGAGGAGTTCCGTCCCCTGGGCCAGCGTAGCGCTGAACTGCGTTTCTTCCGTATCGATAACTTTTTTGATTAATTCTTCATGTTCTTTCAGTTCGGGGTATTCTTCGCCGAGGATGCCGATCACCGTGTCGACGAGGCCGCTGAGGAACAATTCTTTAATTCCCAGCAGGCGGCCGAAGCGGACGGCGCGGCGCAGGATACGGCGCAGGACGTAGCCGCGGCCTTCGTTGGACGGCAGGATACCGTCGCTGATCATGACCGTAATCGCCCGGATGTGGTCGGCAATGACCTTCATGGCCACTTTCTGATGGGGATCGTTGTAATCGCCATGGCAGAGGGCGATGACGTCTTCGATAATCGGGAAAATCAAATCCGTTTCAAAGTTCGATTCCTTCTGCTGGATAACCGAAGCCAACCGTTCCAGGCCGGCGCCTGTATCGATGTTTTTCTTAGCCAGAGGCACGTATTCGCCGTCTTTGGTGCGGTCAAACTGGGTAAATACGAGGTTCCAGATTTCCAAGTAGCGGTCGCAGTCGCAGCCTACGGTGCAGGTCGGCTGGCCGCAGCCCCGTTCCGGTCCCAGGTCGTAGAAAATTTCGCTGTCCGGGCCGCAGGGGCCTTCGCCGATTTCCCAGAAATTGTCTTCAAATTTGAAGATGCGGTCGTCCGACAGGCCGATCATGTTGTGCCAGTAATCATAAGCTTCGTCGTCGTTCGGATAAATCGTAACGTACAGCTTGTCCTTATCCAGTTCGAGGACTTCCGTCAGGAATTCCCACGCCCAGGCGATGGCTTCTTTTTTGAAGTAGTTGCCGAAGGAGAAGTTCCCCAGCATTTCAAAAAACGTATGGTGACGGGCCGTGCGGCCGACGTTGTCGATATCGCCGGTGCGGATGCACTTCTGGCTCGTCGTGACACGATAGGACGGCGGTACGAGCTTGCCCGTAAAGTACGGCTTCAGCGGAGCCATGCCGGCGCCGATGAGCAGCAGGCTCGGGTCGTCCTGGGGAATCAAGGGAAAACTATGCAGAATCAAATGCTCCTTGCTTTTGAAAAAGTCCAAATAGGCTTTGCGGATTTCATTACCCGTCATGTATTTCATCAACAACACTCTCCTGTATTCTTCATATGGAAAAATTATACGCTTATTTGCCCTCATTGGGCAACCTTTTCCCTTATATTTTTCACTTATTTTTACAAATTTTTCATTATAAGGAATGGCTAGCAGAAGCTGCCCTTGGGACACCGCCGAAGGAAGGGCCTCTTGCTAGCCATGGTATTCTATTTATCTGACCCGTTTGGCGCCGATATAGCGTTCGGACCAGTAACCGCTTTTCAGGCTGTCTACGCGGATGCCGCCGCTGCTCGTCGCGCTGATGAAATTGCCGTCGCCGACGTAAATGCCCGTATGGGACACGCCCGGCTCATAAGTCGTAAAGAAAACCAAATCGCCCGGTATGAGCTCGTTTTTCCGCACGCGGAACCCCATGCGGTACTGCTCGTCGGCCATGCGCGGCAATTCGATGCCGTTGTGGGAAAAGACGTATTTCGTAAAGCCGGAGCAGTCGAAGCCCTTAGGCGTATTGCCGCCGAACACATAGGGCACGCCGATGTACTGGTATGCCGAATCGACGAGCTGATGGCCGATGTGGTCGGAGCCCTTGAGGCTTTTCAGCTTCGTATACTTCAGCTTGGACGTCTTGTCGGCCTTTTTAGCCTTCGTCTTTTTGGCGGGTTTCTGCTTGCTCTTCGCCGGCTTCTGCACGGCTTTGGAGCCGCTGTCCTTCGGCATGAGCGTCCGCTTGCCCGTCAGAAGATAGTATGTCCAGCCGCCGACCTTGCCGCTAACCTGTATTTTTTGATCCTTCTGGAATTTAGACACGGCTTTTGCCATATCCTTGGAAAATACGCCGTCGGCCTCAACGTCGTAGCCCCGCTTGATCAGCTGCTGCTGAAGGAGTAGCACATCGCCGCCCTTATCGCCTACGGCGTAATAATCGGCAGCGCTGACAGGAAGAGCCATGGCAGCCAGCACGGCGGCCCATATCCATATCCGTTTTATTTCGTTTCGCATACAAGCTCCTTTCCGTCTCCGAAACGCCCCGGCCGTTCCGTCCCCCGTGAGGATTCGGCTGCTATCGGTTGCGTTCCTCCAGTTCGCCGCGTCCGCCCAGTTCGGCTCGCAGCCAATAGAGGGGACGCTGCTTTACTTCTTCAAAAATCCGGCCTATGTATTCGCCTACAATACCGATAAATATGAGCTGCAGGGCACCTAAAATGCAGATGACGACGATGACCGTCGTCCATCCCGGCGCCGCTGAGCCTGTAGCGTTGGAATACAGGGCATGCAGTATGATGAGAATACTTAAAAACGCACTGACCACGCCGGCGTAGAAAGAAATGCGCAGCGGTATTTTCGAATACGCCATAATGCCGTCTAAGGCCAAATGCAGCATTTTGCGCACGGAAAACTTAGCTTTTCCGGCAAACCGCGGCGGCGCTACGAAGTCGATGGTCTTCTGCCTGTAGCCAATATCGCCGATAATGCCCCGAATAAAGCGGTCGTGCTCACGGAACAGCTTAAACGTTTCCAGCACGCGTCTGTCAAGAAGGCGGAAATCAGCGCCGCCCGGCGCAATATGAACGGGAGACAGCGCATTCAGCAGCCGGTAGTAGCATTTGGATGTCTGCCGCTTCAAAATCCCTGCGCCTTTCGTATCCTTGCGGATCGTCTGTACTACGTCATACCCTTCGCGCCAGTATTGAACCAGCTTGGGAATCATTTCCGGCGGATGCTGCAGGTCGCCGTCCATCGTGATGACGGCATCGCCCCGGGCATGGTCCATGCCGCACGTAATAGCCAGCTGATGACCAAAATTACGGGCCAGCAAAAGCGCCCGCACGTGCTCGTCCTGCTGCGTCAGCCGGCTGAGCAGCAGCGGCGTCGCATCCCTGGATCCGTCGTCGACAAATATAATTTCATATTCCATGTCCAGATTCTGAACTGCCTTTGTCGCTTCTGTATAAAACTTCTCAATGTTTAATTGTTCATTGTATACAGGAACGACAATGGACAGGAGCTTCCGGGCTTTCCCCTCAAAAAGGCTCATCGTTAACTATACCATCCTTACCAACGTACTGCCAAAACTTACAAAGTATAGAACCGGTAATCTGCCGTTTACGAATTACCGGTTGCGATATGCTGCATACGTTTTTTAATTTTTCATCTGATGAACAGCTGCTTTATCTAATTTATTATAGCAAAAACGCCCCCGTTTTTCCAGTAAATTACTGTAAAACTCGATATAACAGGCGGCTTTGCTGCCGCTTCGGCCTTATAAAAAACATCCGGCGCCGCAATAGGACGCCGGATGTACGCAATGCCTGCGGCATCACGGAAGGCTGCTCGCTTCGTCCAGGCTCATGAGGATGCGTTCTAACAACGCTGCGCTGCCTTCCTTCTTCAAGGAAGAGTGAACAACGGCGTCATGGCCCGTCGGAAAGATCTGGTTGAGCATTATCATATTTTTTCTTTTTTCACTGGCCTTCAGCTTATCGGCCTTCGTCCCGACAATTTGCAGGGGAACGCCATGTTCCGACAGCCATTGATAGGCCTGCCGGTCGATATCCAGTCCGGGATGGCGCAGGTCGACGAGCAGGCACAGCATGACCAGGTGAGGCGACTGGGTGACGTATTCGCCGATAAAGTCGCTCCACATCTGCCGCTTTTGGCCGCCAGTCCTGGCAAAGCCGTATCCCGGCAGGTCGACGAGGAAAAAGGGCGTGCGGCGAACCGCTTCGCCGTCTTTTTCCCGCAGCTCGGCGCTGAAGTAGTTGATAGTCTGCGTTTTTCCCGGTTCGCCGCTGACCCGGGCCAGGCCGCGATAATTGCACAGGGAGTTGATGAGGCTCGACTTCCCTACGTTGGAGCGGCCTAAAAAGGCGATTTCCGGCAAGCCGCTGTCGGGATACTGATCCTTTCGGACAGCCGACGCCGTATATTTCGGATTGATTATTTGCAAGCTCTTTGCCATTATGAGTTCACCAATGCCTGTTCTAATACTTCATCCATATGATGCACAAATACAAAGGTCACATCGTCTTTTACCGACTGGGGCACGTCGTCCATGTCGCGCTTATTCTCTTCCGGCAGCAGGATCTTTTTGATGCCGGCCCGGTGGGCCGCAATGACCTTTTCCTTGATTCCCCCGACGGGAAGGACCGTTCCCCGCAGGGTGATTTCTCCGGTCATGGCCACGTCGTGCCGCACAGCCTTGCCCGTCAGGGCCGAAGCTAGGGCCGTAGCCATCGTAATGCCTGCCGACGGTCCGTCCTTCGGAATGGCTCCTTCAGGCAAGTGGATGTGCAAATCCAAATGAGAATAGAAATCCTCCGGCAGCCCCAGCTCGCCGGCGCGGCGGCGGATGTAGGTCATGCCGGCTTCAGCCGATTCCTTCATGACGTCGCCAAGCTGTCCCGTCAGTAGCAGGCTGCCCTTGCCCTTGACGGCGACGGCTTCCGTTTCCAGTACTTCGCCGCCGACCTGCGTCCAGGCCAGCCCTGTGACGATGCCGACTTCGTCGGCCTTGTTGACCTTCGTCGGCAGATATTTAACCGGGCCGAGAATCGTCTGGAGATTTTTCATCGATACGGTAAGCGGCGTTTCTTCTTCCAGCAAAATCGACTTGCCTACCTTGCGGCATACGGCGCCGATGGTCTTTTCCAGAGTGCGGACGCCCGATTCGCGCGTATACCCCTGGATAATCGTCTTCAAGACGGCCTCGGAGAAGCGGGCCTGGCTGGCCTTGAGGCCGTTTTCCTTGAGCTGCTTCGGCACGAGGTACTGTTTGGCGATCTGTACCTTTTCTTCTTCCGTATAGCTCGTAAATTCGATAATTTCCATGCGGTCCAGGAGCGGCCGGGGAATATCGCTGACGACGTTGGCCGTCGTAATCCAGAAGACCTTGGACAAATCGAAGGGAATATCGAGGTAATGGTCGGCGAAGGAATTGTTCTGTTCCGGGTCCAATACTTCGAGAAGGGCCGCCGACGGGTCGCCGCGCATGTCCGACGTCATCTTGTCGATTTCGTCAAGAAGGAATACGGGGTTCTTGACGCCGGCTTGCTTGAGGCCCGAAATGATGCGGCCAGGCATCGCGCCGATGTAAGTGCGGCGGTGGCCTCGGATTTCCGCTTCATCCCGCACGCCGCCTAAGGAAATGCGGACGTACTTGCGGTTCATGGCCCGGGCAATCGAACGGGCGATGCTCGTCTTGCCGGTGCCCGGAGGGCCGACAAAGCAGAGGATAGGCCCTTTCAAACTGTGCGTCAGCTGGCGGACAGCCAAATATTCGATGATGCGGTCCTTGACCTGCTTCAAGCCGTAGTGGTCTTCATCCAAAACACTCTGAGCTTCTTTCAAATCGAGGCGGTCTTTCGTTTCTTTTTTCCAGGGAAGTTCCAACGCCAAGTCCAGATAGGTGCGGATAATCGCCGACTCCGCCATCATAGGCGGCATAGAATCGAGGCGGTCCACTTCTTTGAGCAGAGGCTCTTCGATCTTTTTCGGCAGCTTCATCTTATGAATCTTTTCCCGCAGCTCCTGCGTTTCCGTATCCTTATCGACCTTGTCGCCTAATTCGCGGTGAATGGCCTTGATCTTTTCCCGCAGGTAGTATTCCTTCTGCTGCTGGTCCATCTTGCTCCGCACTTCCATGTTGAGAGACGATTCCAGATTGGCAATTTCTACTTCCGTGTCGAGGAGAATCATGACGCGGCGCAGACGGGCCTTGACTTCGGCCATTTCCAAGATCTGCTGGCGCACGACGAGGCGCAGCGGCAGCTGGGACACGATAAAGTCGGCCACGGCGCCGGGTTCTTCAATAGCCTTGGCCTTTTCCCGGATTTCTTCACCGTTGCGGACGTTTTCCAGCCAGTCGGAAAACTGCTTCAATACGACGCGGCGCAGCGCTTCTTCTTCTATAGAATCGTCTTCAATTTCGTCGACCTTGACGGCAGCTACTTCCAGATAATTCTTCTTTTCGGAAAAGCCTTGGAGCTGCACGCGGTCAATCCCATCGACGAGGATGCGCACCAGCCCGCCGGGAAGGCGGAGAAGCTGCTGAATCCGGACTAAGGTACCGCACTGGTACACGTCGTCAAAGCCCGGGTCGTCTACTTCTTCATCTACTTGAGCCGAAACGACGAGCAGCCGGTCATGTTCCATGGCGTAATCGACAGCGGCCAGGGATTTTTCCCGGCCAATGTCGATGTGGCTGAGCAGTTTCGGATATACGACAATGCCCCGCAAGGGAACGAAGGGCATCGCTAAAATCGAATTTTCATCCATGATGTATCACCTTCTTTAGTCTAAAAATAAAACTCATTTCCGACTGAGAGAAATGAGTTTTATTTCCATATTATATCATTTTACCTGTTTTAATACAAGGTCAGGCTCTGTTCCTTTTGTGACGCAATCTTCCGTTACGACGCATTTTTCCACGTCGTGACGGCTCGGCACGTCGAACATGACATCCAGCATGATCCGCTCAATGATGGAACGAAGGCCGCGGGCGCCGGTGTTGCGGCGCAGGGCTTCCTTAGCAATAGCCTGCAGGGCTTCGGGAGTAAATTCCAGCTCCACGTCGTCCATATCCAGCATCTTCTGATACTGCTTCACCAAGGCGTTCTTCGGTTCCGTCAAAATATGAACCATTGCCTCTTCGTCGAGAGGATTCAGCGTAACCAGTACGGGAAGACGGCCGATCAATTCGGGAATGAGGCCGAACTTCTGCAAGTCCGTCGGAATGATTTCCTTCAGGAGCGATTCCATGGAATGCTCTTCCTTCGAATGGATATCGGCGCCAAAGCCCATATTTTTATCCGTCGTCCGGTTCAAAATGGTCTTGTCGATGCCGTCGAAAGCGCCGCCGCAGATGAACAGGATATTGGTCGTGTCAATCTGCAGCATTTCCTGATGGGGATGCTTGCGCCCGCCCTGAGGCGGCACGCCGGCCACGGTCCCTTCGAGGATTTTCAGCAGCGCCTGCTGTACGCCTTCGCCCGATACGTCGCGCGTAATGGACGGGTTTTCCGATTTGCGGGCAATCTTGTCGATTTCGTCGATATAGATAATGCCCCGTTCGGCCTTGGCGATGTCGTAGTCCGCCGCCTGAATCAGCTTGAGCAGGCAGTTTTCTACGTCTTCGCCGACATATCCCGCTTCGGTCAGGCTCGTCGCGTCGGCAATGGCAAAGGGCACGTCCAGCAGCCGGGCCAGGGTCTGGGCCAGCAGCGTCTTGCCGCAGCCCGTCGGCCCTACCATGATGATATTGGATTTTTGTAATTCTACGTCTTCTACTACACTGTTTGTCTGCAGTCGTTTGTAATGATTATATACGGCGACAGCCAACGTCTTTTTAGCCGCTTCCTGACCGATGACGTATTCGTCCAGCGTCTCCTTGATTTGGCGCGGCGTCGGCAGATCTTTCAGTTGGAAGTCAGAAGATACTTCTTGCTTTTCTTCTTCCAAGATGTGCTGGGCAACGGCGATGCATTCGTCGCAGATATACACGCCGGGACCGGCGATCAGCTTCTGCACCTCGTTTTGCGAGCGGCCGCAGAAACTACATCTCGGTTCGTTATTTCTATCGTTCACAGCGTCTTCCTCCTGTATGGCCCGTTATTTCGCTTCTTCGTGAGGGCGGACGAGAATTTCGTCGACGAGGCCGTAGGCTTTGGCGTCTTCGGCCGTCATGAAATTATCCCGTTCCGTATCCTTCTGAATGACGTCTATGGGCTGTCCCGTGTGCTTGGACAACAGGCCGTTCAATTCCTTGCGCATGCGCAGGATTTCGCGGGCGTGGATTTCGATTTCTGTAGCCTGTCCCTGAACGCCGCCTAAGGGCTGATGAATCATGACCTGCGAATGGGGCAGGGCAAAGCGCTTGCCCTTCGCGCCGGCAGACAGCAGGACCGACGCCATGCTCGCCGCCGAGCCGACGCAGATAGTCGACACGTCGGGCTTGATGTACTGCATCGTATCATAGATAGCCATGCCGGCCGTAACTACGCCGCCGGGGCTGTTGATGTACAGGTGGATATCCTTATCCGGGTTATCGGCTTCCAGGAACAAAAGCTGGGCGATAATGATGTTAGCCGTCGTATCGTCAATGGGACCGCCTAAAAATACGATGCGGTCTTTGAGCAAACGGGAGTAAATATCGTAGCTCCGTTCGCCCTGCGCCGTCTGTTCGACGACAATGGGGACATACATACTCATAAAAACACCTCCGGAAATTACGCTTCCGGTTTGTCTTCAGCCGTTACCTGTTCTACGGCAGGTTCTTCAGCTTTTGCTTCTTCGTTCGTATCGACAGCATTCTTCAAGATAAAGCTTGCGGCCTTTTTGCGGCCGACAGACTGGACAAGCATCGGAACGCGATGTTCTTTCATGATAATTTTGTAAACTTCTTTCGGATCGGCGCCGAAGTTCTGAGCCATCGTGATGATTTCGGCCTGGAGGTCGATATCCTTTACTTCGATGCTTTCAGCTTTGGCGATAGCTTCCAATACGAGATCCATCTTGACGTTTTCTTTAGCCGGTTCGGCATACTGTTCTTTCAGTTTGTCCATATCCTGGCCCATGTATTTGAGGTAATCATCAAGGTTCATGCGCTGCGTTTCCAATTTCATGGACAGTTCTTCGATCATCTGGTCGATCTTGTCGTCGATCATGACCTGAGGAATGTCTACTTCCGCAGCGTTTACGGCGGTCTTCAATACTTCGGAATTGAATTTTTCCAAAGCCTGGAAGGAAGCTCTCGATTCGAGGCGTTTGCGGATGTCGGCCTTCAATTCGTCGACCGTATCGAATTTGCCCGTTTCTTTGGCAAATTCGTCATCAATAGCCGGCAGCTCGCTGCGTTTTACGTCGTTTACCTTAACGGCGAAAACGGCTTCCTTGCCAGCCAGGGATTTTTCAAAGTAATCTTCGGGGAACGTGACGGTTACGTCTTTTTCGTCGCCTGCCTTGCAGCCGATGAGCTGATCTTCAAAGCCGGGGATGAAGCTGCCCGAGCCGATCTGCAGCGGATAAGCCTTGCCTTCGCCGCCTTCAAAAGCTACGCCGTCGACGGTGCCCTTGAAATCGATAACGGCAAAGTCGTCTTTTGCGATTTCCGTTCCTTCCGGAGCTACGACGAGCTTGGAGTGCTGCTTCTGCAGGTTAGCCAATTCTTTCGCTACGTCTTCGTCGCTTACGGCAACGACGTCTTTAGCGACTTTGATGCCCTTGTATTCGCCGAGCTTGACTTCCGGCTTTTTCGTAATCGTAGCTTCGAATACGACGTCCTTGCCCTTTTCATCGCAGATGACGTTGATTTCAGGGTCCGTTACGGGAACGATGTCTTTTTCTTTCAATGCGTCGCTGTACGCTTTATTGGCAATGGCTTCGAAGATTTCCTGTTTCACAGCGTCTTTGCCCAAGAAGCTTTCCAGCACCATGCGCGGTGCTTTGCCTCTGCGGAAACCGGGGATATTTACGCGGTTTGCCAAGTTTTTGCAAGCTGCTGCAGCCGCTTTCGAAGCGTCTTTTGCAGGCACTTCAATGTGCAGGGTTACTTTGTGCTGGTCTACTTCGTTAACTGTTACGTTCATTCTAACTATGTCCTCCTCATGGGCCAAAAAGCCCTAATTTATCTCTAAATTACCATATTACGCTCTACATCATACCACAAGTTTACTTTTTTTACAATATAAAAGTAGGAGACAGGCTGGGCGGGTCTTTGACTTTCAAAGTTCTGCCTCCCTGCCGTCTCCTACTGTCCGCTATGCCGCTGTGCGTCTTACCGCAGTTCGCAGCCGAGCGTTTCTTTCAATTCTGCAATGATCGCGTCGATAGGTCCCTGAATATCGCTGTCCGTCAGCGTCCCCGTTTCCGAACGGAATACGAGGGAATATGCCAGGCTCTTGAATCCCTTCGGTACCTGCTTGCCCGTGTACATATCAAAGAGGTGCACCGCTTCGAGGTACGGGCCGCCGTCCTTCTGGATGACGCCGATGATGTCGGCGTTGGACGTGCCGATCGGGGCCAGGAAGGCCAAATCGCGGCTCGACGCCGGGAACTTGGCGACCTTGTGGTAATCCGGAATCAAGTTGATGAGCGGCAGGATATCGGTCAAATTCATTTCAAAGACGTATACCGGTCCGGCTACGTCGTAGTTGTCGATGACCTTCGGATGGAGCTCGCCGAACTGGCAAAGCACCTTGCCGTCCTTGACGAATTTCGCCGCCTTGCCCGGATGGAGGGGCGCGAAATCAGATACTTCCAAGTCAGCCTGAATACCCAGGCTGGAAAGAATCGTTTCCACGATGCCCTTTATGTCGTAGAAATCGTACTGTTCCGCTTTGTTCGGCCATTCGCCGGTCTGGCGCTTGCCGTACAGGAGGCCTGCAGCGTACATTTCCTGTACGGGCAGCTCCGTAATGGGCAGCGATTTCGGCTTATAGACCGGAGCGATTTCATAAATGCCGACTGATTCGTTCTTTACGGCCTGATTGCGTACGAGGACGTCCATGAGGGACGGCAGCAAGGTCGTGCGCATCCACGGGAATTCTTCCGTAATCGGGTTGAGAATCGGAACGGCTTTGTATACGTCGTCCCCTTCGGGGAAGAGCATTTTTTTCAGCGAGTCGGGATGAACGAAGCTGAATGTAACCGTTTCGTTCAAGCTGCAGCCGTTGAGGACGGCAGAGACTTTTTCGCTTACCTGATGGTGATAGCCTTCTTCCCCTTTGCTGATGTTGGACCAGGGACGCGTCGAAGGAATGTTTTCATAACCGAAAATACGGGCGACTTCTTCGGCGATATCCGGCATTTCCGTGCAGTCGCGGCGATAAGACGGAACGACAGCCGTCAGCGTTTCGCCGTCTTTTTCGATAACGAACTGGAGCGTTTCCAAGATGTGAATCATCTGTTCCTCCGGAATCTCCGTGCCGAGGAAGGCGTTGACCTGGGCAGCCGTAAAGGAAATGCGGACTGTCTGCTGCGGCCGGGGATACACATCGACGACGCCCTGGGCTACGTCGCAGGCGCCCATCTGCTGCAGGAGCTGGGCACAGCGGTCGAGGGATGCAATGCAGCCTTCGGCGTCGAGGCCCCGTTCAAAACGGGCCGACGCTTCAGAGCGCAGGCCGAGGGACCGGCCGGTGTGACGGATACTCGACCCTTTGAAGGAAGCGCATTCGAGGATAACCGTCTTCGTATCGGCTGTGACTTCCGAGTCATAGCCGCCCATGATGCCGGCGATGCAGCACGGCTTCGCCGGGTCAGCAATGACCAGCATGTTGCCGCTGAGCTTGCGGTCGACGCCGTCAAGGGTCTTCATATCTTCGCCTTCCTTGGCCCGCCGTGCGATGAGGTGATGGTCGACAACGTGGTCGTAGTCATATGCATGCAGGGGTATGCCCAGCTCGATCATGACGTAGTTCGTCACATCGACGACGTTGTTGATCGGACGAACGCCGGACTTGCGCAGGCGCTGCTGCATCCATAAGGGCGATTTGCCGACTTTGACGTTGACCAGCAGACGGGCAGCATAGCGGCTGCACAGTTCTTCGTCTTCGATGGAAACCTTGACTTTGCCGCTGATGGATTCTTCGCATTCATCGACGACGATATCCGGATATTTGGCTTTCTGATTGCTCAGTACGGCAAATTCGCGGCTTAAGCCGACCATGGAGAAGCAGTCAGCGCGGTTCGGCGTCAATTCGTATTCGTATACGACGTCCTGCAGGGCCAGGTATTCTACGGCGTCGACGCCTACAGGCGTGTCGTCCGGCAAAATCCAGATGCCGTTCCGTTCTTCCGGCAGGAGCACGCTGTCGTCAAATCCCAGTTCGTGAGCCGAGCAGAGCATGCCGTTCGATTCTACGCCGCGCAGCTTGGAGCGCTTGATCTTGACGCCGCCGGGAAGATGAGCGCCGTGGACGGCGACTGGAACAACCTGGCCTTCCCGCACGTTGGGAGCGCCTGTGACGATTTGCAGCGTTTCACTGCCTACGTTGATTTGGCAGACGACTAATTTATCGGCGTCGGGGTGCTTGTCAATTTTCAAAATCTTGCCGGTGACGACCTTTTTGATTTCCGTCCCCCAGTGTTCTACCTGTTCGACAGGAATCCCCGAAATGGTGAGCGTATCGGCAAAGGCCTGAGGGTCCTGCGTCATATCTACATGTACATAATCCTGCATCCATAACAAAGAGCTTTTCATCGTTTTCGTACCTCCTAGAACTGGTTCAAGAACCGCATGTCGTTTTCATAGAACAGGCGCAAGTCGTCGATTCCGTATTTCAGCATGGCAATGCGTTCGACGCCCATGCCGAAGGCGAAGGCGCTGACCTGATTGGGGTCATAGCCGTTCATGCGGAGCACTTCAAAGTTGGTCATGCCGCAGCCGAGGATTTCCAGCCAGCCCGTGTGCGAGCAGACGCGGCAGCCCTTGCCGCCGCACATGACGCAGGAAATGTCGACTTCGGCGCTCGGTTCCGTAAAGGGGAAATAGCTGGCGCGGAAGCGTACCTTCGTCTGCGGGCCAAAGATGTCGCGCAGGAAGTCTTCCAGCATGCCTTTTAAGTCGGAGAAGCGGATGCCCTTGTCGACGATCATGCCTTCCATCTGATGGAATACAGGCGAATGAGTCGCGTCGTAGTCGCAGCGGTATACCTTGCCCGGCGCGATGATTTTAAACGGTTCGTTCGGTTTGTGAGCCTGCAGCGTCCGCGCTTCCAGCGGCGACGTATGAGTCCGGAGCAGGATGTTCTGCGTTACGTACATAGAATCCTGCATATCCCGGGCCGGATGGTCTTCCGGCAAGTTCAGGCTTTGGAAATTATAGTAATCCGATTCGATGTCCGGACCTTCTACGATGGAAAAGCCCATGTTCAGGAAGGACTGTTCCATAAGACGGCGCGTCAAATGAAGGGGATGTTCGTGACCCATGACGGGTTTTCTGCCCGGCAGGGTAATATCTATCTTTTCCGACTGGATTTTCATTTCCAGGGATTTTTCCTTGAGTTCTTCCATACGAGCTTTCAAATGGTCTTCGATGATGCCCCGGGCCGTATTGACAAGCTGGCCGACCTGAGGCCGTTCTTCCTTGGAAAGATTTTTTAAATCCTTCATAATAGACGTCAGCTCGCCCTTTTTGCCCAAGTATTTGACGCGTATGTTCTGCACGTCCTGCAGAGCTTCGCTCTTGGCTATTTGTTCGTCTACTGCCGCTTTGATAGCTTCAATCTTATCGCTGATCATCGTCATTGATATATTCCTCCTCTAATACAAATAAAAAAAACTTCCGCCCCATGCAGGGGCGAAAGTTTTAATTCCGCGGTACCACCCTAATTGTGTCTCTCGCATTCTGTAACGGGAATACCCGTCCTGCCTACTCTGTTCAGCAGGAAGCTCGAAAGTGAACGCCCTGAATCCTCCGGGTGAAAGCTCTCAATCTACGGCTCTCACTTCCTGTAACCGGCTGCAAATCCAGTCTCTCTTTCTCATCGCCATAATACCCTATGCGGGGCTGTAACGTATATATTGTATCAATATAACGTCTTATTTGCAATAACCAAACGCTGAATTTGGTTCGTGCCTTCGTAAATCTGCATGATCTTAGCGTCGCGCATGTATTTTTCGACAGGATATTCCTTGATATATCCGTAGCCGCCCATAACCTGTACGGCGTCGGTCGTAACGCGCATCGCCACGTCGGAAGCGTTGCATTTGGCAATGGCCGCTTCGCGGCTGAATTCCATACCCTGATCCTTCATCCAGCAGGCGCGGTGTACCAGCAGGCGGGCGCCTTCGATCTGCATGGCCATGTCGGCAATCATGCTCTGTACCATCTGGAACGAAGCGATGGGCTTGTCAAACTGCACGCGGACCTTAGCGTATTCGCAGCAGGCGCGGAAGGCAGCTTCAGCAATGCCGACGGAAACGGCGCCGACGAAGGGACGAGCCGCATCGAGGGTGTTCATGGCAATGCGGAAGCCCTGGCCTTCGCGGCCGAGACGGTCTTCCACGGGGACGAAGCAGTCCTGGAAAATGAGTTCCGTCGTATTGGAAGCGCGGATACCCATCTTATTTTCTTCCTTGCCGATGGTAAAGCCCGGCGTACCCTTGCGGACGATGAATGCCGTCAGGCCGCGGACGCCGCCGGTCTTGCGCGTATTGGCGAATACGACGAAGACTTCGGCCAAGGCGCCGTTCGTAATGAAGCATTTCGTGCCGTTCAGGATATAGCCCTTTCCGTCTTCGGTCTTGACGGCGCGGGTCGATACGGAACCGGCGTCGGAGCCTGTGCCAGGTTCGGTCAAGGCAAAGGCCGCCAAATTATCCTGGTTGATGATATCGAAATACCGTTTTTTCTGGTCGTCGTTGCCGGCGATGATAACCGGGTAGGAGGCCAAGGCGTTGGCGGCGACCGTCGTAGCTACGCCGGCGCATCCCTTGCCTAATTCTTCATAAATGCCGGCAATCGTAACGGCGTCTAAGCCGGCGCCGCCGAATTCTTCCGGAATCGCTACGCCCAATAGCCCCTGGGCGGCTAATTTTTCCAACAGGCCTTCGTGCAGTTTTCCCGTTTCATCCATTTCAGAAGCATAGGGAACGATTTCCTTTTCTACTAAATCGCGGACGACTCTGATAAGTTCCTTTTGTTCGTCGTTATAAGCAAAATCCATTGTACTGACCAACCTTCCTTGTTTTTACGTTAGTTAAAGCATGCCAATGATATAAAAAGAAGACCGTCCCTTGACGACGACTGCACCCTGTTCGTTAAAACATTCGCATTCGACGACGATCGTCTTGCCGCCGTGATGAACGACCTGGCCGACGCCGTTCAGGCTTTCGCCGGAATTGACGCGGCGGATATAATTCATATTAATCTCCAGCGTCGTAACCTTGTAGCCCAGCGTACGGCTCGCCATACCCATCAGGGTATCGCAGAACGCAGCCAAAACGCCGCCCGAGGCGATGCCCCGGTAATTGCATAGATTCGGCGTAATTTCAAATTTAAGACGCACCCAACCTTCGGCGAAATCTTCGATCTTGCAGGGAAGATTTTTAAAATAGTGCTTCGGGTCCCGCATATCTGAATAAATGCGGCTAAGCCGTCTCTGCAGCTCTGCGTTCACATCTACATCTATGGGTTTATCAGCGGTCATGTCCCTCTCCACCTCCAAACGCATAGGGTCCGGTTACAAAAAACGTGCCCTTTCCATGAGCCAAGTACCGGTCATTGTTGTCATACAGGTCGCACAAGGAAACCATCGTCGTATGTCCGTTGTGAATGACCCGCGTCTCAGCGCGGATGACCGTATTGGAAAAAGCAGGGCGAAGAAAGTTCATGGACAAATCCAACGTAAGCACGGCTTTTCCATACACGGCGCAAGCCGTTTCCATTGCGGAAGCCGACATGGAATACAGGACGCCGCCGTACAAGGTGCCGTTGGGATTATCCCATTTCGTCCCTTTGTTTTGAAACTCTAACACCGTCAGTTGTTTATCTGCTGCAATGACGTGGAAATCCATAAACTGATCGAAAGGATTTCTCTGCAATTCGTCATCTAAGGCCTGTACATCAGCCTCCATCGACGCCATCCGCTCCTTTACTTCGTTGGATAAATATATAAATACCTTTACATTTTACTATATCGGCGCAAATACGTCAAACAAAATGACGCAACTTCCTTGGGATAGCAAAAAAAGCTGTGCGCAATGCACAGCTTTGCAACATGCCTGACCTGGTCTTTACCCCCACACTCGCCTGCTGGAAGGTTCGCTCATAGATGTGTATCCCCCACTACTACTTCTCTCGCCGTTTCGCGGCAGGTCTTACTTCTAGGCCGCACTATGATCAGAGCTGCTTTGAGCTCCTTACGTGGATCGCTTCGCCTGCGACTGGCATCGACTTTCAACCACAGCGCATGTTATTTCATATTATACGGAAGGGAGCCGTTCCTTGTCAATGGATACGCCAAGATGCGACAGTGTCAAGTTGTTGTGGGTATATATTTGACAGAAACATCTTGGCATGTAAATCCGGCCTTTTAGTATCTAATGTATATGGTGATATCCACTGTTTTGGATATCT